>JAFRYG010000068.1 GCA_017441205.1 Pseudomonadota bacterium | reverse complement strand
GGGCACCCCCGCATAGGGGGGGCCGAGATGAGCACCGTCATGTGAACGGTGCGAATCGCAGAGCCCAATGAGCAAATAAAACCTGCGAGTTGATGCGCCGACAGGCGCATGGAAACGAAGCAGGTTTTATATTGCGAATTGAGGAAGCGCGTATTTGCTCACAAATAGCGCCGTGGGGGGCGATGCCCCCCTCACAAAAAATAATTATTCAGACCATCCCTAAGCTCTAAGCCCAGATCTGCAAATATTCGCAAACAAAAAAAGTCTGCACTCGTATAACAGAGCTTTTTTATTTGTCCGGTATGGTCGAGTGTTGTACATTAAATATGTATTTTGCAGGCACCGTGTCTGTAACTTTTTTACCTGAAGGAGGAAATATGAATCCAGCACCTGGCTTTATGGAAGCTTTTTTACACGTCATCAAAACCGTCGATTTTAAAGGTCGCGCAAGACGGGCTGAGTATTGGAAATTTATTGCGATCTGGTCCTGCTTTTATATTCCTGTTTATGGCATCAGTTTGTATGCCCAAAGTTCTCAGAACACAACATTGGCGATGGCAATGACAGTGCTTCTGCTGGTAGTTTGCCTGGCATTATTCTTACAGAGTCTGTCCCTCATAGTACGTCGTCTGCATGATACAGATCACTCTGGCTGGTGCTTTTTCGTTGCTCTGATCCCGTTGGTCGGCAGCTTCATTCTGCTCTATTGGTTATTGCAGGACAGTACTACGGGCACCAATAAATATGGTCCATCCCCGAAATATTCTGACGCGAATTCATCCTCCAATGAAATCGCATAATTGCAGGTAAGGCAAAACGTTATTTGGCCGCGCAAATGCGCGGCCAATTTTTTTGGAAATCAAATAATGATTAAATCTGAAGTTGAAACTTTCCGCTGGAACGACTCCGCTCAACAATTCGAAATGCTGGATCAGCTTGCACTCCCCGAAATCGAGCGCTTCGTTCCCATGCATTCAGTCAGGGAAATTGCCGACGCCATCACCAACATGCTCGTTCGAGGCGCCCCGGCCATCGGTATTTCGGCTGCCTACGGCATCTATTATTCCGCCCGCCAAAACTGGCAGTACGCAGATCGGCTCGCTCGCATTCAGGCCGACAAATCATTGCTCGCCAATACGCGCCCGACCGCAGTCAACCTGTTCTGGGCTCTCGAACGCATGATGAAAGTCGTCCAGGCCCACATTCAGGACGAAACACCCGATGCCATTCTGGACGAAGCCCACAAAATCTGGGCCGAAGATGTTCAAATGAATCAGGATATGGCTGAACACGGTGCCAAAGAAATCGGAAACATTCCCAATATTCTGACGCACTGCAATGCCGGTGCCCTGGCCACCGGCGGCCTGGGAACAGCCCTCGGCGTCATTCGTGCCATCGATATGCACATGCACGAAGCCGGCAAATCCCTGCATGTCTGGGTCGACGAAACGAGACCCTATCTGCAGGGCGCGCGCCTGACCAGCTGGGAACTCATGAAAGACCACATCGACTGCACGCTGATTACCGACAATATGTCCGCTCATCTGATGAAGCAGGGGCTCGTCAATGCCATCATCGTCGGTGCCGACCGCATCGCCGCCAACTACGATATCGCCAATAAAATCGGCACCTATGCCCTGGCCGTTCTGGCCAATTATCACCACATTCCTTTCTATGTAGCTGCCCCCGATTCCACATTTGATCCAGCCATCAAATCCGGCGACGACATCGTCATTGAAGAACGTTCCAATGCCGAAGTCGTTTTCGTCAAGGGCAAACGCATCGCCCCCGAAGGCGTCAAAACTCGCCATCCGGCATTCGACGTCACTCCGCACGAACTGATTACCGGTATCATTACCCCTTCGGGCGTCATAAAACCCAACAAATCCAAATAATCCCGGAATGAATCCTGAAGGATGGATTATGAAAAGCAAAGCTCCATATATATTCCTGATTTCCGCTTCCCTGGCTTTTGCCGCATGCAATTCCAAAACCGAACCGGCTCCTGCTCCGGCGCAGCCGCAGGAAGCCCCGCAAAACGCAGCTCCGGCCGAAACCGCACCGGCAGCAAATGATGCCGATGAAGCAAAACCCGAAGCGCCTCAAAATGAGGCCCAGCCGAATTCTGCCCCCGTTGCACCGGCAGCAAATGACGCCGATGAAGCAAAACCCGAAGCGCCTCAAAATGAGGCTCAGCCGGATTCAGCCCCCGAAACTGCACCGATCGCAAACGAAAATAATCCACTGCTCCCGACAGCAGATAATGCACAAGCCCCCTCTGCCGGCGTGACCTGCGAAGAGGCCGAAGGCTGTGAATGCGGCGAAACCAAGTGCCCCATGAATGCCGTTTGTACCGATGGTGTCTGCAAATGCGGCGACACGATCGTCGAAAGCACCTATACCGGTTACAGCTGCTGGGAAATTGCCAAAGGCCGCTACGACCTCGGATGCACCGAGGCTGCAGGCTGCCCCTGCGGCAAAATCACCGTCTATGCAAACATGGGATGTTCCGGAAAATGGGGAACCTGCGCAGGTTCGCCAGTCACCGGCCGCGGCCTGTCGTGCCGCCACAAACCCTACAAGGATATGTATTACAGCCTCGGATGCTTTAAGGATGAGTGCGACTGCTACGGCACGACCATCCACAAAGATGAAATCTGTCCGCCGCTCGAATGCACCGCAGGCTTTGCCCCGACCCCGCAGGGATGCACCTGCGACAGCCGCCCCTATGATGAAAACTACGTCTGCGTTCCTACCAAAGAGAACAAAACCGTCAACTACTGCCTCAATGCACAAGGCTGCGCCTGCGGAGAAAACACCTGTCCCATGGGATCCGTCTGCAGACGCGACAAATGCGTCGATCGAACGACACTCAAGGAAATCCCCGAAGGTTTCGAGCTGTTCAAAGGATTTCCCAAATGCACTGCCGAAGAATGCGTATGCCACAAGGCCAAATGCAAAAACGGAAAATATTGCCTCAACGGCACTTGCTACAGCGATCCCTATTTCCGAAAAATCGACGGCAAGGTCTATTATTACCATATCCTGACCGGCGATGACCTGGCCGATGCCGGCGAAAAAGAAAAGTTCCGCGACACGCTCTGGACACTGCTCTTCATGAACGAAACCGACCTCATCTGCCGCCTGTTTCCCGATATCCGGGTCAAGGGAAGTGACAGCAATCTCTGTCAGGATCCAGCCCACAGCAACATGACCATCGCCGATGCACTGACCCACTGCGGCGTGGCTGATATTCCCGAAAATGTCGCCTCGCTCTATTGCACACTCGATATCATCGATAATGCTCTCGTGTTCTCCGGCTGGCAGGAAAACTGATTTTTTTACGGGATTTCGCCTATGCCCTGCGGGCATACGGCTTCATCACGCCGCTATTCCTTAGGGAATACGCGGCGTTTTCTTTTTACAATTCATCATACTTGCTGCGCGAACCACGCGCCTTGTCGACCGGATATTTGGCAGCATTTCTGGCCAGTTTTTCGTGAAATGCCCGGGGCAAATCGATCCCCGCCTGCGTGCAGAAATTCACGAGGCAAATGAGTACGTCGGCGGCTTCTTCGGCGATATGCGGACGGCGAGAATCTTCGATCTCTTCGCCGTCCTTTACCCATAAAAAACATTCGAGAAGTTCGCCGGCTTCAACAGCGAGTGACATCGCAAGATTTCTGGGACAATGAAACTGATCCCAGTCACGTTCTTCGTTGAATTGTTTAAGAAGTTCCTGCATACGATACAAATCTGATTCGTTTTCCATATTTTACCTCAAACCATGCCACGCCCCTGTCACATTCTGCCTGGGGCACGAGTGTATATATCAAAATTCCATTCAAACACTTAGCCATTTGTGGCATGATAGAAATGCTTTATGAGATAACCTCTCAAAATGCTGATACTGCTTCAGTATCTGTTCATAATAAACGGAGTTCTCAATGGCTGAAGAAAAACAAAACCAAAACGAAGTCGTTTCCCTCGGTGGATGGCTCATATTTTTATTCATTTTATCCATTCCCATCGTGGGACTGATTGTCCTGATTGTCTACGCCATCGGCAATAATAAAAATCGCAATATGGTCAATCTTTCACGCGCAGTACTGATCTACTCTGTGATTTCATGCATTCTGATTTCCTGGGTGTTCATGACATTCGCCGCAATCTTGGCCCAGGCCTTTTCAAACCTTGGCGATGAGCAGATGGATACGCTCAAGGAACAATTGATCGAAATGCAAAAAGATCTGGATAAGAATGATATTAAAATTGAAAAGCTCAACAAAGACCTCAACATCCAGCTGAAATAGCATTGTTCTTTCAGCAAGTTTTGGACAAGTATTCTGGCGATGTACGTCAAATGTGTTGGTGTGAGCTTTGAGCTTTAAGAATAGTATTTCAGCCACCAGGCTCAAAGCTCACGATACCCCGAAAACATGAGTAGTCCGGGAACCTCCCAATTCTCACCATCAAGATCATTTATAAACGATAGATCTAAACAAGCTACAGACTTTTAGCACGCCGTTGGTACAGAGCTTAAATCGTGATTCTTGATCCCTTCTATTAGGCCTACATGTGGTATAATGTAGTTTTAAACACTATTCCAGGTAACACAGGGTTACCTCACGCTCCCTTCCCGCCCGCCAACTCGCCAGCCTAACCCTACTTTCCAGCGAATTTGCACACGAAGCCCTTTCCGACATTGAGGTCGTAAAAAACAAGCATCCGGTGTGCCTGGCATGTATGGCGCTTCAGCCTCTCGTCCCGCGTCCGGGAAACATCGACGCTGCAAACCGGCCCTCGGTTGTCCATACATTATGTCGGGCGATGTCTGTCAGACAAATCCAGATGGATACATACGGCATCTCGCGAAAGAGGAAGGTTCATTCCTTCGTTCTCATGATGCCATCGAGGATGGTTTTGTTTCACTTTGATGTACGATTTTTTTCAACTATTTTGGGGGAGGCGCTGGTGTTGCGATCCTCCGGGGGTATGATTAAACCGAGAATGAGCTGTACAGACGCTCGAATTGCACGTCTGTACAGATTATTCACTATTCACTAACCATCAATGACGCGGTATCTGAGCTTTCCAACCGTTGAACGCCCATAATCGATGGCTTCTGCCGGACAATTATGCAGACAGCGCATACACAGCATACATTTGGATAATACCCACTGAGGCTGTTGATTTGCAGGATCCAGTTTAATGGCATGCACCGGGCAGTTCCGTTCACACAAACCACACCCCGTACAACTTTCGGACACATGGAAGTTCCTGGTGTTTTTCATCATGGCATAAACCGGAGTCATACAAGCGGTGGTCAGCCATGGGAAAGGCGCTCGTTTTAAGTGTGTCGTCACGGTTCGATCGAAGATCTGTTCTGCGACAAATGCCGCTTCCACACCGGCTCTTTCTTCGATCTGAGCGCGCTTACTGCCTGTCGGAATCGTAAACATGGGCAAAAATGTATCGATCCCTCTGATCCCAAATACCGCACTCGTCGTCAAACCATGCCGAAGCAGCAGATGCATGAATCGGTTGGGGGCATAAAAACTATCCGAACCGTATGTCATGGCAATATAGCAATAGTATTGTTCTCCGGTACGGACATGTATCTTTTCGACAAATTGCCGGACAATTTCGGGAACATCTCCAAAATAGACCGGGCACATGAACCCGATGCGTTCATCATCTTTGAGCGCGTATTCCGGATTATCCTTCTTAAGCTCAGTTTCAATGTCGAGTACAGGCTCTCCGATGCGATCCGCAATCAAATGTGCCCATTTTTTGGTAATTCCTGTCGCTGAAAAATAAAATAACACAGTGGACCCCCGACACCCCGAACCGCGGATTTCCCCGCGGATATGGGGCTGCGAATGTGACGCCCCTTTGGGGCGTTATCGTTAATGATTCCGCAAAGACGTGTTGTGATGCGTCTCTGCCAGTGATTTCATTACCCTACTGATCATGGAATTGACCAGATTGTAGTAGCTTCCGCCATTCCGGACTTTAAGGCCGCCGAACCCGCCATTGCTTTCGGCGGAATAGGCCCCGATAATATCTGTATAATTCTGCTCATCGACATCGAATCCATTCGCATTCAGGATACCCGTCAGAGCCCTTACATCGACTGAAGAGGGAAAGACGACGGCATACAGAGCCCTCGGCAGCGACCATCCATGACGTGCGACCAGGATATAGGCGAGTACTGCGCCGGAACGATCACCGCCATGCTCACAGTGAATGAAGATCTGGCTGGGATCAAATTTCATGACCTCGTCCATAAAGCGAGCAGGGTTTGGGAATGTGCTTCCAAAGGGGATGTAGACATGCGTCATGCCAAATTTTTCGATACCGGAACGAAGCAATTTGAGATTTTTGTGGGGAACCGTAGCCACAGTCAGTATGAGCCTGACGTTTCTGGCATTCAATTCTTCGAGCTGATCCAAATCAGGATGAGAACCGATCCAATACCCCTCTTCGGCTTGTCGGGTATTTTTGGGCAATCCCTGAGTTGTCAGTCGTCTTTGAGCCCCGCTGTAAGCGCCCCTGACTGCGGAATGCGAGATTTCGTGGGCAAAAAATGGGATCCGTTCCAAAGCCTTATCGCCGGTATCATCGATTTTGGCCGCCGGCGCAGAGGGTTCCGAGACGTTCGGCAGTTCTGTATTGAGCTGCTGCGTCTCAGCCACAGCCATTGGCGCATTTTCTGCACACCCCATATTCAGGGCGATAAAAACGAATGCAAACCACAGATATATATACCTGGTCACAGAAGACGATCCCATTAAAGCGCTTTGAGCTTTGAGCATCGAGCTTTGAGAATGATCTCCTGCACCAGACTCTGAGTTCCAGACTCTGCGATCATCAACATTCTGGTGGCAGCATGCCAAAAACCTTGAACCAAACACGATATCAATACGGCTCATGAGCCGCAGGCAAACCGGTTATTCCCATGCCTGGCGTATGAAATAGCCAGGCCCTGAACAAAAAGGTCCGGGCGTATGAGCAGATGCGAATAGCCGGACCCAAAAGGCGTATCGGCCATGCCGATAGCCGTATCCCCTTAAAAAACAAAAAGGGGCGCGAATACTCACGCCCCTTTTATGTCACAGTTTGGGGCAAAGCCCCAAATATTCAGCCATTACCAGTCGCCGTTCGAGTTTGAACTCTCCGATTTGGCCGGTGTCTTGGCATCATCCGGCAGACCGAGCACGACGAACTCGACGCGGCGGTTACGGGCACGTCCTTCCTTCGTATCGTTCGAATCGATTGGCCTGTCAGGTCCGTAGCCGACAGCATTCAGACGTTTGCTGTCCACGCCGCGATCGACGAGGTATTTCATGACGGACTCAGCACGATCCTGCGACAGCTTGACGTTGTAATCGTACTTACCGCGGCTGTCGGTATGACCTTCGACCGTGACGTTTCCGACGTGCGGGTTGTCGATGAGGAGCTGAGCAACCTGATTGAGCAGTTCGAACGATTCGGATTTGATGACCGCCTTTGAGGTCTCGAAGAAGACCTGTTCCTTGATGTTGATCTTGCCGGCAGTGAGCTCGACGAGAGCATCCGGATCAGCATCGGGGCAGCCATCCTCATCTTCATAACCATTGAAGGTTTCGGGTTCGTACGGACATTTATCGACTTCGTCGAGGAGTCCGTCGCCATCGGAATCGAGTTTGACCGGGCAGCCGTTGCGATCGACGCGTCCGCCTTCATCCGGGCAAAGGTCAGCATAATCGGGAATCGTATCGCCGTCGCGGTCAGGCGAACAGCCGAATTCGTCGATCTGTCCGGCACGTCCGGCAAACGGACATTTATCATCTTTATCGGGAATCGTATCGCCATCCGAATCGACGAGGACGTTGCGGCAGCGTTCCGGAATCTGGCTCGGCGGTGTAACATCAGGATCCGGGCAGGGATCGACGGCCGACATAAATCCACCGAATTCATAATCCCATCCCAGCATACCGCCATTGACCCAGTGGAAGTTAAGGCCGAGGAAGGCTCGGACATCCGGGCCGCCGATGCCAATACCCGTACCGACACCGAGCGTCATCGCAAAACCGCGCCACCATTCTGTCGTTCCGCGCAGGAAACGATAACGGAATGCCAAATCAGCTTCGAACGGACGCTCATCCTGGGTCAGATTATCATCGCTGGGATAAGTTGCAATCTCGCCGCGCAAATCGAGCAGCAGGTCGAGATCCTGATGGAAGAACGGAATGGACGTTGCACCGGAAATAATAAAGGCCTGGCCCATGGTGAACCCATAAATATCGCGTTTCGGACGATAGCGGTAGCCGACGTTGACGGCCATACGGGCCTTGTCCCAGGGATTGAATTCGAGCGCAGCATTGATGGTAAACGAAACCATGTCGTCGCTGACAAAGACGCCTTTCTTGCCCGTCGGAGCAGACAAATCACCGATCAATGCAAGACCAACGGGATACTTGTTCAAATCGAGGATCTTGCCCTTGACGACGACGCGAAGGTCACCGGCACCGGCCGCATGATGTGCCTGGCTCAGACCAAAAACTTTTGAATCCTGGAATGTGGTATCCGTATCCTCATACAGAAGAACCGGCATCACAACGGCGATCTCCGCCCAGCTGAACAGCGACAGCGACGCATAGAGATCGAGAAACACCGGATTGACGATGACATTTTTCATCTGACTTTCGTCAGTATATTTAATCTTAAAAGGCACATGGGCGTAGTTGGCATAAAAACCGCCTGTCACGCGCCAGTGCGCGGCGTCGATCATCGAACCGTAAGTCGTCAGATAATCGCCCGGGTTCGGTGCTGGCCGCCAAAACTGAAGATTGTATTTGGGAACCTGGCTGCGCAGCCGATCCGTATTGGCATTGAGATCTGTCGGATCTGCCATGGCCAGGCTTGAAATGAGCAGCATGCCAAGCAATGCAAAAGGAACCAAAAGTTTGTGAAAACTCATTCTATTCCTCAGTAGTAAAAGGATTTTACGAATACGCCGCATCCCTTACGACACGACACAAAACTACGGTGAAACTGTATACTCTATTTTGCCGATAAATATCCAGTCATTTGCGAGCGCGCCCTATGCCTTTGGGCATACGGGCCGCGCATCCGGCCTATGGGCTGCGCCCATACGTCCGGATAACCTTTTGATTTTTTGAGGGAAATCCAAAATTATGGCTCTGTGCGACCATTGTGCAGAGCATAGCTTGGAGCTTAGAGCTTTTGGGTAGCTTATAGCTTATAGCTTATAGAAGTGATTGGAATTATCCTATGCATTGGCAAGAACCTTTGTGAATGCTTAACTCCCAACTCCCAACTTCCAACTCCCAACTC
>JAFRYG010000067.1 GCA_017441205.1 Pseudomonadota bacterium | reverse complement strand
CAGGAGAATTCTTTTTTCCGGGAAGCCTATTGCAGCGTCACAACGGTTTCAGCTTCTACAATTATCCCTGATGTTCGACTCTCTTTTCATATCATATAAAAAAAACCGCGTATGCGCCATTGGCGCATAGCGGTTTTCGCGAGGCGTATTGGCGGCACTGCCGCCAATAGCCGCGTTACAAACAAAATAATTTAATTAATCTGACAGCCAGCCATGGTAATTTCGTCAGTATTATTGCCTTCGTTGCATTCGACAGTAGTTTTTCCGCCCTTACCATCATCATTGACGACGAGAATGATTTTTACATTAGTGAGTTCCTCTGCCTGCTGTTTGGTAATGGAACATGAAACATCGCGGCAGTCCTTAACCGGAACCATATCTTCCGTATAGGAAACGCAGAGAATATTTTCGGGTGCGATACTACCTTTATAGAATACTGCGGGCATTTTGGAACCGACGGCCTTGGTGCCGCGATTGCAGACCTGAGCTTTGAGCGAGATGCCACTGGCATCGCCGCGGCATGCATCAGCAGCTGAGGTAAAGCGTCCGGTAATATCGGGGGCTACCCCCGTTCCTGTCGCACCTTGTTTTTGCTGACGATAATTATTGAGGCCTTCGGTCTGGAAATTCAGTTTCCAGTCACTGGTTTTAGGTATTCTGCCATCATCGTCGACATTTGTAATATTATATGAGTGCTGATTCCAGATAGTCCTAGATGAAACCCATCGATCGAGACGGTCGCGCAGAATCATAATACCTGGTCTTTTTTCACCAACAACAGCACGGCAAACCTTTCCACTGCTTTCATCCCCTGCGAGTGCTTCCATACAGCTATACTGTTTGAATACTGCGCCATCTATCGTCTGCCAATTGCACTGGCTGTCATCCTGGCATCTGCAAAGTCCACCGATGCAGGAACCTGAATAGCAATCTTCATTATCCTCACATTTCACTCCCCGATGCGAACTGTCTAACTTAAGGTTGCAAGCACTTGACTTATCAGAAGAAATAACGATTTCGGTACTGCCATCGCCATCGACATCCGCAATTGTGGGATATTCGAGAGATGTGCCTGAATTTCTGAAACTTGAGAAAAGGACTTCACCTGTTCTGCCATCATAAACTCTGGAAAAGCACTCATCGCCATAGACGATCTCGATTCTTCCATCACCGTCAAAATCAAAAGCTGAAGCTCCGGCCATACCAGACCGATCTTTCGTCTCACTTTCCCAAGCGACATATTTTTTCTGGCACTTCCCAGCCTCCGGCCCTTTACATCCCGGGTCATAAACCCCAAAAGTCGAACTGGACGCGACGCCGATTTCAGGAAAAGTATCGCCATCAAAGTCACCGATTGCCGGCGGATAACCAAAGATCCCCCCCTTTGTAAATGAATTAATCATGACAATCTGAGCTTGCGGCAACACGGTTCCGGTGGAATTGAACACAGCAGCAACAACCAATCCTCTTGATCCAGTAAATACAACTTCTGCCTTGCCATCGAGATGATTGAAATCAAATGCATCGGCTGTTGCCCCGGGTGTTCCGAAATCGGCGTATGCCCCCTGAATATTGTCTCCTATATCAGCCGAAACCGTACTGATTTCCATCCACTGATGTTTACCCGAATTCCACTTGTATACGCCGAGATTATTGGCCATATCTACAATTCCGTCACCATTAAAATCACCGACAGCCGGTGAGGTATGGTTTGAACACATTGACTGTGTAGAGAGAACCTTGCCGTCGGATCGGGCAACCGATCCATTCGAGCCAACCAAATCAGGTACGCCATCGTTATCGATATCAAGAATATTATAAGAAGAAGTTCCACCAATCGATATGGATTTCAACACGGTATGTTTCTGTTTGGTCTCATCCCACTTATAAATACTCGGCCCACCATCCGGGACAACAATCTCCATAAAACCATCGCCATCAAAATCCGCCAGTGCAAGATTACGCGACGCTGACGAACCTGCTGAAATATTTTCAACTTCCTCACACGTTTGAGGGTTCAAAATTCTGACAACGAATGGAGCGCTTGTGTAATTTCCACTAATAAAAACAATAAGCGGTGTCTTGATTCCCTGTTTGTTATGAATAATTCCTGATACGACAGTATTCGTAACCGAATCGGAAGTAGGCTGATACGTCGGCTTCCAGTAACATTGAACAGCTGCCTCAAAAATACCGGATTTCGTTTTGAAAACGCAGGCAGGATCGTAGGGATTTTCTGTGGAATACGGCACACAGATATTCTTTTTTTCCTTACAGGATTCATCCAAACAGCAATAGGAATCGCCTTTGCATTCTTTATTCGAAGTACAATTGCCTTTTGTGGGAACGCAAATTTTATCGATACAAACGCTGCCACCCGGACAGGCAAGCTGTTCATTGCATGGGCCATACTCCGTTGAGATGGAAGCGCATACACCTTCGCGGCATTCGCCGGAATCACACAATGAATATTCGCCGCAGGGGTCACCTATTTTTACATTTTCGTAGCAAACATCAGCAAAACACGTCAGATTGGAGCCACACGATTTCTCTTCACTGCAGGGATCGCCGACCACGCCATATTTTGTACATGTCTGAGTACCATTCACATCACAATAAGCCCCTTCCGGGCATACATCATCATCGGAACAGGCATCCCCCACTCCAACTTTCTGCACCTCACCGGCAGTACACTTTCCATCGAGACATTCGCTGCCTTCCGCGAGTTCACTGCATTTTTGTTTTTTGGGTTTCTCCCCCTTGACGCAGGTAACAAACACTTTCTTGCTCAGGCAATATTCTTCTGTCTTCTCACATACTTCATCTAAATTCTGCGATTCCAGACATTCGCCATCCTCACAAATCCCATTTTCGCATTCCCTAAGGACCGGTTTTTTACCCTCGACACATTCCTTGAGTGTCGTGTCATCCTCGCAAGTGTTCTGAGTTTTTTTGCACAGTTCGTCATTGTCATCGTCGTCAGAAACACATTTGTTTTTGACGCACTTCTGATTGTTTTTGCATTGCTCTCCGCCACAAAGTTCTGAATCGTCAGATGTCGATTGCGTCTGACTGTCATTGCCGCAGGCGCAAAGCATACAGGCCATGACAAATGAAATACTCACCAAGCGAGTCTTTGACATATTGATGCTCTCCGTAAGATCCTAGGTATTGTCCATTTAATCAGTCGTACGAGGAATCATCTCCCAACAGGGTCAACCTCATTTCACAAATTGCATCTATATCATATTTCACAAATTGTATCCATATCATCTCAGATGATATATCCACAAATTCAAGTGCATCATTTTGAATTCACTTGATATTCTGCCGCATCATGTGCCGGTTCCAGAATTTTAGAGAATTTAATTCCCGTACACGTAAAAAATTTCCTCAAAAAAATTTCATGCAGAACTGCAACAATTCCATCTGATTGGCATCATGAGGATGTGAGGCTACGACTCAGCTCAACCGAAACGTCTTATCATATGGAGCTTTTATGAAATTAAACCGCACCCAAATACAAAATAAGTATTCCGAACAAAAATCAATGTTCAAAATACAGCCATTTTTTCGGGAGTTTACGACAGACATTTTCGTCGTAAGCAGAGGCGCACTTGTATTTTTTGCTCTGGCAGCAATACTCAGCGTGATTTCAAAGTTCTGGCTTCAGTAAGGCCAAATTTCGCTTTAACTTCATCAAAGTCGAGATCAAGAATTTTTGCCAGCTCAAACAAATACGCCTGAAGCCTGGGAACGGGAATCGAATCCAGTGCACAGGATTCCAGATTTTCGAGTATTCTGGATGAAATTCTCGATTTAAACGCGATCTGTTCAATAGAATAACAAGCCAATTCCCGCTGTTCCTTCAACCATATTCCAGCGTTATCCTGACATTTGTCTGGATTAAATGTACCAGCTGCGGCAAGTGAGTTCGAAAACGAACGCGTAACGGAAGGAACCTCACAGGCAGATGTGATGTTTGAGTCGGCGTTATTTGGCTCATTTTCGGAATGTCGATATGCGATTTCGAGCTGCGAAATAATATGCGCAATGTCCTCCCGCGACAGAACATTTGCGACCAAACCATTTTCGCGTCGATATCCTTCCCAAAGCAGCCGATACATCATCCGTGCCTCTTCCGGAGAACCAGCGCCGAGGAATTCCCGCGCCTTTAGTTCACAATCCAGGACAGGCAGACATCTTTGTTCATCAAAATTGACTTTTTCGAGCTCATCCCTAAGGATGGAATCCATTTCGCGCACGAGAGGATCTTCATGAACAAAGTTAGAAACATCGGCCAACTGACGCGCAAAGAACCATCTTCGTTCATCAAATGGCAGACTGCCGAGATAATGAACATCCAATCCAAGCGTCATTCCCCAGGCATGACACAGGGCACGAGCCTGCAGGGATTCGCTATTTTCCCGTCTGTGGTTGAGTAAGAACACGCATCGAAAAGCTGCGAGTTCAGAGATGAACCGGGACTGCATGTGTGGATGCAGAGCCTGGTAGACAGAATTGAATGTCCATCGAGCCTTCTGTGGCTCAAGGACTTCGAGAAGCCCGGCATTTTCCTCAAATCTTCTGATGCTTTGAACGAAAGCAAGTCTTAGCCAGAGTGTAGCCATCTGAATGGATACGGGCTCCGGATCAGCGATAATCACAGGCAAATCAGCATGCAAAAAGATATCGGAATCGTGATCACCGATGCCTGCAGCCAGGTCAATCACGATATCATCGAATTCGGTCAATTCACGCATTTTTGAGCAAAATGCTTCCGAATTCTGATCATTGATACAGACGTAGTTCACCCCTTTTATGGACGTTCCGGCGGGACAAATATCATTCAGAGAATGAACCGTCTGTCGTTCCAAATCCAGCATTGTCGCCATGCCTGCGTATGGCGACGAATCGACGATGAGGACCTCATGTTCACGCGCGGCCAGAGCCCGAGCCAGTACGACAGCACACGTCGATCGCCCGATTCCGCCTTTGGGACCGGCGAGTGCGATGATTCTTGTCTGAGGACGCATGCGAGCCATAAAAACTCATGAAAACTAATGGGATGACGTTTCTCGCATAAATTCTGCGATACGTTCAAAGGCATCAGAGAGTATCTGTTCTTTTGGCAAAAAGACAATTCTAAAATAGCCTGCATTGGGATCGCGATATTCGAAACCGGATCCCGGAACGACGACAACCCCTTTGCTTTCGAGCAAATCCCTGCACCATTTGGCATCATCCTTCACGCCATCGACGCGCACAAAAGCGTAATAGGTTCCTCTTGTACACACGCATGAAAGTCCGGGAGTTTCTTCGACTTTTTTCATAAAGACATCGCGCCGGCGTCTGAGTTTTTCGAGCATGCCGGGCAAATGGTGCTGCCCGCCTTCCAGGCATGGCCGAATGGCCCACTGAAACGTATGACTTGCGCACAGACGTGCTCTGGCCATTCGATAGATTGTATCAAGATAGTCCTTCAAGCGAGCATCGGGACCGCTGATGACGCCCCATCCCATACGAATCCCCGGCCCCAGATAAGCCTTACTCAGTCCATTAAAAGTAATGACGCAAACGTCATCATCCAGGGATGCCAGACTGATATGTTTATACTCGTCGTCAATGATCAGTCTTTCGTAGATCTCATCATTCAGGATGAGCAAATTATGGCGTTTGGCGATGTCAATAATTGTCCGGAGGCAAGCCTCGGAATAAATAGCTCCTGTTGGATTATTCGGATTGATCACGACGATGGCACGGGTTTTGGCATCAATCAAAGATTCCATCTGTTCAAAATCCGGCTGCCAATCACGAGTTTCATCGAGCCGATAATAGCGAGCTTCAACACCGAGCCGCATCAATATAGAAACATAGAGGGGATACGTCGGTGAAGGAAGCAGGACATTATCCCCCGGGTTGACGAGCGCAGTCAGAGCGAGATCGATACATTCGCTGGCCCCGTTACCAGTAAACGTTCCAACGATATTGCGAATATGCTGTCGATGATGCGCATCGCGTTCGATAGCTTCGAGAGCCTCGGGCAATCCTTCGGAAGAAGCATAACCGCTTTTGCCATGTTCCAATGCCCAGATCGCCGCTTTTTTGGCTTCCTCAACGAGATCAAAATCGTAGGCATTGGGATCACCAATATTGAGATACAGAATATCACGACCTTCACGTTCCAGCTGTCTGGCCCGAACAGTTACTTCGCGAATGGCATAGCGAATATTGGCAGTTGCAAGAGAAGGAGTGATATAATCAGAAGAATAGAAAGAACTCTGTTCCATATATTATGCGCCTTTATTCATCCGTGAACGCGCCACAATAATCCAAGACAGCCGACCTTTTGCCAGCATCCGCTACAGCATAGATCAGCTCAAAATTTTAGCAATAAAATGACCTTTTTTCGGCGTACTCCCCCTTTTTACGCCGAAACAGACACGATTCTATTCATCTGCGACTTCAAGGATATAATTCAAAATTTCCTTGACGCGCCCGACATCGTGATGCTTGACCAAATAGAAAAACTCGCCCATGGCATCTGCATACGCCCCGGGAACCGGTTCAGCCATCACCATGTAATCGCTATAACGGGCGTGAATTTCTTCATCAGAATGTTTATGATGAACATTCACGCGTCTTCCTGCAAAACCGATAGAATACTTCACCGGGGCATTGATGCATGGATAGTTGTCGTGGAATGAAGCAGCCCACATATCGTACAAATCGATATCAGCGGAATAGTTCATCATATCGATGGTATAGAGCCCAGGCGGACGAACATTGATTTCGAGGAAGCAGTATGCCGTAGGATTATTGTTCGTCCGGAACCATTCGATATGGAAGAAGCGTTCACGAACATTAAAGGCTTCGACAGCTTTACGCCCAAGTTCTTCCAGAAGCGGATCGACATGAATCACATTATAGTAATACATGGACTCAGCATTATTCACGCTTTCCATGACACCGGCATTGTATTCATGCGAAGTATGGAAAATAATGCGTCCGCTTCGGTCGACATACCCATCGAACGTGACAATATCTCCATGAATATATTGTTCACAGATATAGCGGCCATGAACATATTCGAAACAATGTTCAATATCTTCTTCATCATTGAGAGCGTAGGTTGCCGAAGCACCAACGCCGACAACAGGTTTGACGACGATGGGAAATCCCACTCTTGCTGCGAATTTCCGGAGCTGATCGACATCTTCAACTTCCATACCTTCGGCCACGGGAATA
Source organism: Pseudomonadota bacterium (assembly GCA_017441205.1). GTDB lineage: Bacteria > Myxococcota_A > Bradymonadia > UBA4248 > UBA4248 > UBA4248. The sequence continues at coordinate 57,433 of JAFRYG010000067.1, read as the reverse complement.
CCAGCGGCACGGGCAACTCTTTTCATTTCGAGTTTGCTGCGATTGACATCAGTCTGAGCAGGTTTTTGTCCGAAGATATTAAAATCTTCGCGCAACTGGGCTTCGATCCCAAGCCAGAATTCATTCTGGGAATCGATGCGATCGATTTTTCCATATTTGGATGTCAGATAAGCCACCGTTCGAAGCATGGAATCGTAATTTGTCATATCCGGGACATATACATATTCATCCAGTGCATAGCGCAGCTCATCCGTAATATCAGGACTGTCACCGATACCAAGCACAGTGTCACCGTAACGCTTCAGAGCCTTGGCGTAATTGACATGATTTGGCGGAAAATGGGGAGATAGGAGGATGACATTCATGAATGATTTCTCTTTGATGTATGTGGTTGATAAATAACCTTAATGCATGATTTATTAATCATGCAAATGCGCCCGTATAACATAATTTATTGCTGACGCAAATGAGTAGTTCTTGATTCGTTGGGTGTTAGAGACGTGTCGCGACACGTCTGTACTCGTCAGAGACGTGTCACGACACGTCTTGCCCCCATGTTTTTCAAATCAGGGTATCCAGTCGAATACGGCCTTGACGGAACAATGGTCGCTCGTATTGAATCCGTCATACCTTTTTTCATCGCAGATGATGCGCGTATCCTTGAGGCATGATTCATATGCCGATGGATAAAAGATATGATCGAGTGCAGATGCATTTCGCCAGGTCAGAATCTCATTTGCCGGCATATTTTTGGTCACGCTCGTCAGGATTCCATCCCTGCTCAGAGCCTGAATCTGCGGAGAATCCGGAAAATCATTCAGATCGCCGCCGAACACGACGAGTCTTTCCGGATGAGCCTGAACATATTCAGCCAGAATTTTCTGAGTCAGATCGGCTTCGCCCTGGCGGCGATCGCCGACAGCATCCGTTGCCTTTGAAACGAAATGCGTCGTAAATGCCGTCAGTTCGACGCCATTATGGAGAACGATATCTGCCTGAAGCAATTCTCTGGCGAGCAGTTTGGTCGTTCCATCCGGCTGAGCAATGGGGTGATCATCGCGATATTTTTGAACGCCTTTAATTTGCCCGCGCACAATGATACCGACGTCCATGGATGCAGCTTTTCCCTGCTCACCGAATACGCCGCTGACTTCCTGTTTACTGTTCGAATTCAATTCTTTAATGATATCGTCGAAGCATGTCTGATTCTCAATTTCCTGAAGCAGCATGACATCTGCATTGATAAACCGAATGCCGCTGACGACGGAATTGAGTTTATCAAAATAGGCACTCTGTGAGACGCTGGGTTCGTAATTATCGCCGCCGCAAGCCCCGGAATCGCATACGGTATCGAAGAAATTGTGAACGTTCCAGGTCGCGACACTGATCCGTTTTGCCGGATTGGGCGCCGGAGTATCCGGAGTATTGTTATCATTAGAACAAGCGCATATTCCAGCCAGGGAGAGTCCTGCGAGTCCCCAAATCAGGTGATGCACAAACCTCAGAGCACGCATAAAGTGACTCCTTCCGGCAAGTATCCCCGAATGGTCTGCTCAGAAACCGGTCCTTTACGCAGAATAGTCCATGTTTTAGGTTCAATTTTGAGCACAGTCGTCGGCACGCCCTGACACTGATCAGCCTCCATGATTCTGAACGCAATATCCTGTCCCATGAACACACGCCGGGCTTCGAATGAACATTTTGCCGGAGGATCGTTCGAAACATTGGCACTGGGAACTGCGAGGGGAATACCGGCAATTTTAAGGATCGCCTGAGCAACGGGATGATTCGGGCACCGGATACCGATGAAACCGTCTGCGACACACGCCGAACAAAGGCATGATTTGTCGGGCAAAACCAAGGTCAGCGGCCCTGGCCAGAAATCCTTTGCCAATTCGCGAGCTGCGCCGATATCAGCGAGGGTTTCGGCCATTCCGAGATCGGAAACCATCACAGGAAACGGCTTGTTATCCGGTCTTTGCTTGAGTGAAATCAGGTGTTCAATCGCATCATCATTAATCGCATCTGCAGCGACTCCATAAACCGTTTCGGTCGGGAAAATGACAATTTCACCGTTGAGCAAAGCCTGAGCAGCCAGAAAGATCTGCGGTTCCATTGGAAGATCCCGAGACACAGTCACTTCAATATTCATACGAATTATTCCTCGTGTTTACCGATAGGTGACATTCCCCTGACACTGCGCAGCGTATTCGCCATGCGAATAGCGGCGCAGCCTGCGGCGTATTCGGCGCAGCCGAAAAGCGCAGGCATTATAGCAAAATACAAATATCATGCTGTAAAAATTCGTTTTCACACGGAGCTTTGTGTATGTGCCGCCCGGTTCAACGGAAGTCTGGCGCCGCTGTGCCGCCGACACTGAAAAAAAATCGTACGCCAAAGTGAAACAATTCTGTCCCGATGGCATCATGAGAATGAAGGAATGGTCCTTCCTGTTGCATGAGAGGCAGTATGTATCCATCCGGATTTGTCTGACAAAAGCATTCCCAGACATAATGTACGGATAACCGAGGGGCGGTTTGCAGCATCAGTGTATCCCGGACGCGGGCAATGATGCTGAAGTGCCGTATATGCCGCGCACATTGGGACGCCCATTTTTACGACAGCTTCATGTCGAAAGGGTGTGGTGTGCAAATTCGCTGGATTTTGGGGTTAGGACGGCGAGTCGGCGGGCGGGAAGGGAGCATGAGGTAACCCTAGTTACCTCAAGCACTATCAAAAAAAAACCACATTACACCACATGTAGGCAAATTGACCACAAGTTAATCGTGCCCGGTGGCCAGGATAGTGAATAGATGCCAGAGACGTTCCACGGAACGTCTGTACAAAAAAATCAGCCAGCGAATCGTGAATTAAAGAGACGTGTCACGACACGTCTGTACAGATTATTTATTTGTTAATGCTCCTGGCTCTGCCTTTGGCTTTTTATGATAGACGTTGAATATGCATCCGGCGAGTATGAGCAGAATGCCGAGAACGATGTTCCAGGTGATGGGTTCCGAGAGGATGATTGCGGCCAGAATCATGGCGATGATAGGCTTGACGAAGAAAGCGTATGATGCCGTCGATGCGCCGCCTTTTTCGATGGCGCGCATGAAGCAGAAATAACCGAAACCGGTGACGATGAAACCGACGTACAGGAGCACGCCGATGGTATCTGCATTGATGCCCGAAAACACGGGTTCTCCCATTGCGAGCAGCACGATGAGCTCAAAGAATGCGCCGATGAGAAAACTCATGCTGTTGAGGGCCATGCCGCCGATGCGTCCGACGCAGCGCTTGCTCAGCGCGGTATAGAGCCCAAATGCGGCCGACGCACCGAGTCCCATGGCGATGCCGATGGGTTCATTGCCGCTTGCCAGATTCAACGGATTAGCCACGAGAACGAGGCCGGTCATACAAATGGCCAGTACGAGCGCCTTTTTTTTCGTAAACCTCTCGCTTGCCACGAAATGCGCAAAAACCATCGTAAACATGGGATTGAACGATATCAGCACCGCCGCCAGATTGGCATTGGTATGCATGACGCTTTCCTGAAACAGCGTCATACTCACGACGATGTTGATCAAACCGAGCATGGCGATGAATCCGATATCATGTCCGGTCAGTCGATAATTGCGTTTTTTTAGATCGTGAATGGCGAAAGGCAGCAAAAACAGCCCGCCGATGAGGAATCGCAGAAACGTCAGCTGAAGCGCCGTATAGGCACTGCCGCCGATTTTAAGCGCGATTTCCATCGTTCCGAACGCGAGCGCCGTCAAAAGAACCCATATATATTTTAAATTGTTCATGCACCCGTACTCCATTTGAAAGTGCAGATTTCGGGGCGGTTTAACGCGCATACCGGGAATGGTCAAGGCTTTTGGCGCATGCGCCTATTTGCCTGACGGCTGCATACGGCGCATCTGGCCCTGGCTATGGGGCGCCATGCGGGCGCCCATACGCCAGGGCATTTTTGTGGTGTCTACGGATTATCTCTTTTAAAAAAACCGGTTCCGGGGCTATATAGTCGACGTCCGATTTGGGCAAAATGATTCAAGGAGCAATATGATTTTAGATCTCTACATCTATCCCCACCCTATTCTGACTCAGAAAGCGGAACCTGTGACAGAATTTGACGAAAAGCTCAAAAAACTAATCGAAGACATGGCCGACACAATGTACGAAGGCCAGGGCGTCGGCCTTGCCGCGCCCCAGGTAGGAATCAGCAAGCGCATATTTATCGTCGACACGAGTACGCCCGAAGAGCCATCATCCCTGAAGGCCTACATTAACCCACAGATTATTCTGAAGGATGATCCGGTCGTATGGAACGAGGGCTGTCTTTCGCTGCCCGGACTTTATAAGGATGTGAATACGTTTGCGCATGTGATTATCGAGGCGCAGGACATTCATGGAGAAACCTTCCGCGAGGAAGCCCATGAACTGAGGGCCGTCGCCCTTTTGCACGAGAACAGCCATCTGGATGGTTCTGTCTTTATCGAGCGTCTTTCGCCGGTCAAGCGCAATCTGACGCGCAAATTCTGGAGCAAGAATGCCCATAAGATGGCCGACAAAGTGTATGGCGAATCCAAGCTCCGATGTGTTTTTTAGACCATTGCGGATGCATCTTTTGCAACACATCTGAATAATACCGCAGCCTCATTCGTATATTCCCGAAAATTCAGGAAATCCATTTCCATTCCGGTCTGTATCCGGAGGCGCGAACAACCTGCGCATCATTATATATAGTATCTTTTTCCGACGATGAATTCCGTGAACAATACAAAGCCCCCCAATTTATTGGATCGCCTTACACTGGCTTTATTTTCGAGCAGCCCGACGCCCAAAATCCACGTTCCGTGGCCGCTGAGGTTTTTGTTTGCCTGTGTAGGCGGGACATGTGTTTTTCTTGCGTTTCCGAACTTCAATCAATTTTATCTGGCCTATTTTGCATTGGCGCTTGAGCTTTGGGCTGTGGAGGGTCTGAGTCCGCGCAAATCATTTTTCATGGGCTGGCTGGCCGGTTCGATTACGAACATTGGCGGATTTTATTGGGTCGGAAGTCTTTTGGAAGATTTCGGTCACATGCCGTTCTGGCTTTCGACGCTCTTGTGTACCGGACTCGGCATTGTTCAGGGACTCGTGTATGCCCTTTGGGCCTGGGGCGTGAACAAAATCAATGCGAAATCGATCTGGGTTGCGGGCTGTGCACTTTTCGTGGCGATTGAAGCATTTTTCCCGATGCTGTTTCCCTGGTATTATGCCAACAGCCAATACAATTTCATTCCTGCGATTCAGACGGCGGATATTCTGGGTGTACTGGGCGTAACGTTTTTACTGACGATATGCAATGTGCTCATTTTTGATGTTACGCGAACATTGTGGCTGCGCCGCAGGGACAAGACAGTCCGCTTCAATCGCGTGATGATTGGCCTTTCGCTTGGCTATATTGCATTTGCCTTTATTTATGCGCCAATCCGGATTGCCCAGATCGACGCGATTGAAGCCGACGCGCCAAAATTGATGGTCGGCATGGTGGAAGCGGACGTTGGGATCTGGGAAAAAGAGCCGCCGGAAAAGATGCGCAACAATCTTTTTATCCACCATACGCTTTCGCACAAGCTGTCTGAAGAAGGCGTTGATCTGCTGGTGTGGCCGGAATCTGCCTATCAGCAGGGATTGCTATGGGGCAGCCGAAAAGTCACGGACAACCCTCTGGATCACGAACTGGATTCCCTGTATGCGCCCTGGTTCCAACCGACGGCACATCTGATTTATTCTGCAATAGACAGCGGTTTCGGTGAGAATTTTCACCGAAATCCCGCGATCCATTATTCGATGATGCAGGCCTTGATGCAGGCTGCCGAAGAGCAGGGACTGCGCACGCTCGAACCTTTTAACAAGAGTCTGGTCAAGGGCATCCCCGTTCGCTGTTCAGAACAAAAACCCTTTATCACGCGCTGCCCCTATACGCGTCTTGCCCCCGATGATCTGACTTATTATCTGCCCAGTGCGGAACCTCTGCGTTCGAGCCGCAAGGCGGATCTCGACAAACAAATCCGGCCTGAGGACTTCAGCTCTCCCATTCGCGATTTTGATGCAGCCGTCATATTCGGCACGCTGACACTCGGCACTGCGTCGGACAAGGAATTCGATTTTGACAGACTCTACAAAGCCAGCGGAACAGAACGCAAACTGTTTAATACGGCGATTATGCTTGAGAAGGATGGCCGTGTTATCGGCAACTATCACAAGAATTACCTGCTGATGTTCGGCGAGTACATTCCTTATGCCGATAAAATTCCGTGGGTATATGATATTTTGCCGGAGGCCGGCAATCTGACGCGGGGCGATGAAATCAAGACACTGAGTCTGCGTGGATATTCGCTCGGCCCGATTATTTGCTACGAAGATATCCTTCCGCGTTATGTCAGGGAGCTCTCGAAACTCAATCCCCATGTTCTCGTCAACATGACGAACGACGCATGGTTCGGCAAAACGGCCGAACCCATGCTCCATCTGGCGCTGGCCATGATGCGCACGGTTGAACACCGCAAATGGCTGATACGTTCGACCAATACGGGCGTCAGTGCATTTGTGGATCCGAATGGCCGCATGGTTCAGCATACCTCCATTCACGAACCCGAAATTCTGAGACAATCCGTAGCAATGATGCCGCCATCGCGCACGATCTACAGTTATATCGGCGATATTCTTGGATGGCTTGCGTTAGCCTGGGTTGCATTTCTGAGTTTTCTGAGGATCCGCGATTCACGGCGCAACAGGAAATCGTCTGAAAAAGTGGTACCCAATGCAACAGATCAGGGAAAACCTGCTGAACCGCCGGCTTCCGAAGCACCTGAAGCTGCCGCAGAAGCAGTGAATTCACAACCGGCAAGCTGATCCCGATACGCTGCAGCATTCAAAGCCAGCCAGAAATGGCTGGCTTTTTTTGTTGGCTACGTGCGGCAGCCATATTGATTGCAACTTTGAGTTCTGAGCTTTGTTCTTAGAGAATGCAGCAACCGCCATTCAAGATCCAAGCATGTCAGCACACAGGTCGTTCAGAGACTTTTTATGGGTGATGTATGGTTTGATACAAAATATGAAAATTGTCATTTTGGCATAAAAATGCCATATACTTGGCTTCGTCATTTTGATGACGTTCTACAGTCTGAATAATCAAACTAAGACGGTGCCATAAGGCACACAGCATTTAGGAGAAATAGAGATGAAAAACGTATTAGCGAGCAGAATTTCGTTTGTCCTTGCAGCAGCGCTTTGTGCCTGCGGCCTTCAGGCATGTTATGTGGATTCGAACTGCCTTGAGCGCACAGAGTATTCCTGCGGCGTTTCGTGCGGTACCGTCTGCAGCCCGGTCTGCCATACAGAAAGTGTATGCGAATCCTCATGTTCGACGGTCTGTGATGCCTTTTATTGCTGGGATGAATGCGTAGATGTTTGCAATCCTTATGATGTCTGCGTAGATGAATGCTGGCAGGACTGCGCCGAACATTGCCATCCCTACACGGTATGTGAAGAACCGCCCGAGTGCTGGACTGATCGCGACTGCGGCGCCAATGCTACCTGCCGCGGTGGTGTCTGTGAATATTACGGCGGCGGCGGATATACACCAGCCCCCAATCCTCAGGGCGGTCAGAGCAGCCAACGCGGCAGCGTTGCGATGTGCGGCTTATGCAACCGTTCGGGTGACTGCTATGAAGATGGTGCCGCATGTACGCTCCTCGACAGCGGCGAACAGGTTTGTACGCGTGCCTGCGAGACGTTCGCGGATTGCCCAAGCGGCTACAGCTGCGTCGTCGTTTCGGACAACAGCGTAAGCCAGAGTGTCCAGCAGTGCATTCCTGCCAACAATTCCTGCAGCACGAGCTATTGCAACAGCGATGCTGACTGCTTCGAGAATGGTATCTGCGATAATCACAGCTGCGTCCTGTCCCAGAACAACCTGAGCGAATGCAACACGTATCAGGATTGTATTGATGCCGGCTACAAATCCAACATCGACGGTGCCGCACTGAACATCTGCATTCAGTACACCGATACGAGCAATAACAAAGCAAACTACTGCACGATTGACTGCTACACCGATCGTGAATGTGATTCGGGTTACTTCTGCTACCTGAGCGAAAACAACCTCGATTCCGGTATTTGCTTCCGCGGCAACGAACTCGCCTGTACCCGCGACGAAGACTGCTCGGGCAAGGGTATGGTTTGCAACAATGGCCGCTGCTCAGTTTCCTGCTTCCAGGATTCCGACTGCAATGCCAAGAATGCGAATTTCCGTTGCCTCAACAAGGTTTGCATCTTCGACAATTACAAATAAACCACAAGGTTGTCCGGGGCAGATGCCCCGTACAGAATTGCCACAAGGGACGCAAAAGCGTCCCTTTTTTTGTGTCGACGCGTATTGAGCGCCAGCGAAAAGCGGCGGCGGCGCAGGCGTATTTGGGCCGCGGCCCAAATAGCGGCGCCCCCTTATGGCTCAACACATTCGACGGGAATGCGGACCGGTTCAGAATGCGCAAGATCTGCACCACTCTTTGGCACCAGCTGAATGCGCAAATCCTCGGAAACACCGGCCTTATCGCATGAAAGCTCGTAGACCCAGTCTGTCCCCTGCTCGATGACGTTCAAAAGAAGATGTGGCAAATTTGACATCGAAGAGGGAATGACAGTGAATTCATCGAGGGATTTATTGCCGGAAATTCTGAGCCGCTTCGTCGTATTTACGGGCAAAATGACAGGCGCACCGGGTGTCAGGGCCACGTCGTCGATGGATAATTCCAGGCGTGGCTGACAATGGCTGATATTGATCTGAAGCTGCAGCGGACGGCCGTAGCGCGTTGGAGATTCTCCGGAAATTTCAATGATATGCGGTCCATTACCGTACAGGCATGACGCGCTCCATTCGAATGCATGATTTGCCACAGCCCCGAAATGTCCGTTTACCGCGACCTTGACATCGTTGTCGTAGATGAGCGGAACAGACAGGAAATCACCTTCATCGACATCAAATACCGTACGGCCGTCAGAAGTCGAAACGAGCGAAGGACAGTTGAGCTGGGGATAGAGCAGCTTCTGAATTTCGTGTTCATCATCATCGCGGACGCTGAGAGCTATTTTTGAATTTGTCGGCGTAAAGACAGGATTATCGCAGGAAGTAGAGACAGATACTTCGCCGGTATAAACGTTCCCCATGGTCGAATCCTGCGAATCGATATTGATCGAATATGCCGATGTTCCCCTGACATCGATATTCCGGGCGTTCAAATCGCCGTCGGGATCGACAATTTTGAATCTCCACTTAAAGATATTGCTGTTGAGTTCCTCTTTGGAAGAGCTCAGGTTGAGTGCCTCGATCCGGGGTTCACAGGAACGGGGTTTGAGCATAATCCAAAGTGCTTCGGACTGACTCTGCCCGGAATCCAATCGAACATTGACGGCGCAAAGCCTTGATTTTCCTGGACTTACCTGGGACAAGCCGGGAATGCATCCCCGTTTGAGTTTGAAATCCAGGCGCCATGCATTATGGATATTCCGAAGTACAGGCGCTTCGAAGGCATCGGCGAATTCCGGCGTCTGGCAGATGATCTGCCCGAGGCTCGGGCCTGCAGAAGACCGATTGATTTGATTGGGATAAATCCAGGTACTGGCCTGAGCGAGTGACATCTGTTCATCGTGTTCGTATTCGGTCAGTTCGATGTGCCTGGAGCTGAAGGAAACCGGCGTCTGCGGTGAAAGCCGGCGAGAGAAGATGATGAGCGTTTTGAGTTCCGGCATTCGTCCCGACATTTCGGAAACGGAGAGGTTGACGGCCACGCTGATACTGTCGCTGAGTGTCGGGGAAGTCAGCACATTGAAAGTAAAATTGTAGAGTCCCGGGGTTTGAGTCTGCTCAATATTAGTCAATTCAATGATGCCGTCGAGCTGTCCGGACTGCTGCCAGTAGATCTCCCAGTGATTGCCGGGGGCAGCAATGTTCCCGTTTTGCGGCGCAGGCCGAATCACCAATCCCTGTGCATCACTGATATGAAAATCGAGGACGGGACGAATCTGCGGCTGCATGGGATCGAACCAGATCTGCATTTCGAGAGCATTCGAAGTATTGTTGCCGAGATGGCAGATTCTGGATTCACTCGTACCCTCGCAGGCATGTTTTGCAACGCTTCCGGTGGCCCAAAGCCCCATTGAACGCATTTCGACAGGATGGAGCTGATCGGCTTCAAGAACGATGGGAATATGCAGAGGCGGCGCGATATTGTCCGATATTTCGAGATCGAATGTCGATGTTGCAAAAAGGCTCCAATCCGACTCGAGCCAGAATGTGCCGTCCCCCGAGGATAAAGTCGTTCCATTGGGCTGATGGAGCCGATAGGTAATGCTGTCGGCATCATCATCGGAAGCCATGGCCCTCAGGATCACCTGGTCGGAGACCCCCACTTTAACCGTTTGATTTTGTTGAATATAATGAACATCTCCCCGGGTTTTGTTCAGAAGCTGAATGAGGAGAACGCGCGGAGCACTGTTGGGACGCGAAACGAGCACACGAATGCGCCTGAGATCGTCGCTGCCCGGAGGCCCTTCTGAGATGCAGTGAATCGTGAGCTCGTAGTTTTTGCCCTGTCTTTGTCCATCGTTGAACTGAGGCGTCCAGCGGATTGCCCCGGGGCAGTCCGGATCTTCGAGACTGACGGCACAGGGTTCCAGGGACTGCAGGACCTGTCCGAACGTACAATTATCGGCCATACAGGCTTCATTGACGATATTCGTTTCGACGCGAACATTTCTTCCGCCGGCACACAGGGGAATTTCGAGCTGTTCCCCGACATTGACCGAAAACTCGACAATATTCGTTCCACGACCGGCAAATTCGACCGGAGGACCGCCCAAAACATACAATAGACAGCCAATAAACCCGCCAAAACAAACAAATCCGACGAAAGCAAAACTGGCCTTCAATCTTTTCGGCAAGTGGGATACCGGGAATTCCGCATATTCAGATACCGGGAATGAAAGCACTGCCGCTTTTTTAAATGCATCCCGCTTTTCACTGCGAAACTGCAGCCCCCCTTCGAACACCGCTATCCGATGCTTGATCCCGCGAATCCCCATACCGTAATCGTTGGGAGCAGGCATGACCTCAGATATGTCATAGACCTTAAATACCAGGGATGATGAGCCCATAAATTCATCGCAGCACAGTTCGACACTGATCCCGGCTTTTCCACCGATTTCGAGGGCATTGTCGATCAACCGCGTCACGCACATGACCAGCGTATTATAAGCTGCCGGACACAGGAGTTTCTGATCGACCCGATGGTAAATGACGATATTATCGACAATATCCGCGCGCCTTGTCTGAGAAGCTACCGCATCGACTGATCGCTGAACGACGTCAGCCGGATTGACCACCATTCGGCAGGCATCCCCAAGCGCGAGCACATCCGGATAGAGATTGACGCAGTTCTCGAACTGCAGATGCATGACTTTTTCGAGAAATGTCGCACGGGATCCTTCTGCATCGACGTAGGACATGATCAGGCGCCGAAGGGCCATGAGCTCTCGAAGTGTCACCGAAAACATCGGATCGATCAACGGCACTGCCGTATTGATGCCGGTATGCTGAAACACATCCATAAAGCAGTCACGCCAGCGAACCCAGAGTCTTTCCTCTGCTCCGGCCTTGATTCCGCAGAGCCTGAAAACCTCTGCACTGATGCTGTCCAGGCGTTCCTGCGTCAGACTTGATATTTTCTTCCCGTTATCGGTTTCCAGCTTGATTTCCTGAACCAGCGACGCGAGCCCAAGCAGCCGATGCTTGAGGATGTCGTGGGCCATAATTTCGAGGCGTTTGCGGACATTGAGCAATTTTTCCGCAGAAAATTCGTCATTTTTTCTTCGCGTCCGTTCGATCCATTCTGACAGTGTGTGTCCATAGAATCGTCCCATGTGTGAATACATGAGTACCAGGAATCCACCCAAAAGAATGACTCCGGCAAGCGCACTGATGTAAGTAATGCTGAACATGGACAAATACGGAATTTGAAGGACTGCAGTTCGGGGACAGCCAATGGCTGTTCAAGTGATAGCTACCACAAATGAGGGGGTAGTTGTTAGTTGTTAGTTAGAGACGTGTCGCGACACGTCTGTACAGATTGTTATTGGGTTAATGCGGAATGCGGAATGCTCTACCCCTTGAATAAAAAAAGGGATAAAGAAGCGCCCGAAAGACGCCCGAAAGGCGTTCGATGACATCTGTCGCAAAAGAGGTTCGTGAATTTCATGAAAATTGGCATTTTATCGGATACGCATGGTTATTTTCACCCATCATTCAGGGAACTGTTTGCGGGTGCAGATTACATTCTTCATGCCGGAGACATCGGCCTGATGCCGGTTCTGGAACAACTCCGGTCGATAGCACCGGTCATTGCGGTACGCGGCAACATCGACGGCGAGGAATTTTTTGATCTCCCCAAACTGGAACACCGGGTTCTGGATGGCATTTCGTTCAGCCTGATCCACAATGCCGGCGATATCTATCATCCTGCGCACGACATGCATACGCGAATTCTCAGCCCAACAACAGACATTCTGATTTCCGGTCACTATCATGGCTACTGGTGTACCCAGATCAAGGGCACAGACCACTCCGTTCTGTGGCTGAGCCCAGGAGCAGCCGGTAATGCGGGACATCACCACGAACGAACCGCGCTCCTGCTGACGACATTGCCCGCGAATGAAAGAACGGGGGATATCCGCCATGATATTTCGCTTGAGAAAATTAATCTGGGACCACGGACATTCATATGAAAACGATACTCATTACGGCAGGAATGCTCGTACTCAGCAATATTTTCATGACCATAGCCTGGTATGGTCATCTGAAAAATCTGTCTTCAAAGCCCTGGATTGTTGCAGCGCTCGTCAGTTGGGGCATTGCACTGTTCGAATATCTTCTCCAGGTTCCCGCCAACCGCATCGGCAGTTCAGTCATGAGCATTCCGCAGTTAAAGATTCTGCAGGAATCCATTGCGCTGACAGTTTTTATCCCGATTTCGATATTTTTTCTTAAGGAAAAGATTACTCTGGATTACATTCTTGCAATGATTTGCATTCTTGGCGCCGTATTTTTTATTTTTCGCTCAAAATTATTTGGTTAGAGGCGATTTCGCCTATTTTGGCAACCGCCCCGGACTGAAAAAGTGAACCACATGATTTGATGTTTCATTAAAAGTATGCGACAACAGGGGATGCACGATTTGATCCGAATGCGTTTTCGGAGGTTTTATGGCACAGGAACAGCGATTTGAACTTATCAGTACGCTCGGACGCGGTGGAATGGCCGAAGTATTTCTCGGCTGGATGAACTCCGTCGGCGGTCTGAGGCGCAAAGTCGCCATCAAACGAATTCTGCCGGAGCTGATACAAAAACAGAGCAAGCTCTTTCAACAGATGTTCGTCGATGAAGCACGTCTTGCATTTTTGCTCGAGCACGACAATATCGTTCGTGTTTATGACGTCGGTCAGACGGCCAACACATTTTTCATCGTAATGGAGTACATCGAAGGCTTTGATCTGAAGACAATCATGGAACGCCTTCGTGAGAGCGGAACCATATTCCCGCTTGGCATAGCACTTTATATTACGCTTCAGGTTTGTGCCGGTCTTGGCTATGCGCACACGCTGACCGATTCGGACAACAAGCCGCTCGGCCTGATTCACAATGATATTTCACCCCCGAATATCCTGATCGGCCGCCATGGCGAAGTCAAAGTTGCAGACTTCGGTCTGTCGGATGCCCGTTCGAACAAAGTCGCCACACCGGAAGGCATGATCAAAGGCAAATTTGCGTACATTTCTCCCGAAAGCACGCAGAGTTCGACGAAGATTACCACGCGCAGCGATATCTTTTCGATCGGTATCTGTCTTTGGGAAATGCTCGCAGGTACTCGTCTGTTCCAGCGCAATACGGATATCGAGACATTCAGGGCTGTACAAGCGTGTGTCATTCCCGATCTGCGTCAATACCGAAACGATATTCCGGACGAGCTCATGCAAATCGTTGCCAAAGCTCTGGCCATGGATCCCGCAAAGCGCTACCAGACCTGCGAACAGCTCTATCTCGATCTCTCTTCGATCGCGACAGCGCTGAACATTCCGATCAATCGCTACGATCTGAGCTGGCTGGTCAACGATCTTGCCGGCAATCGCTGGAACGAATTTGTCGGTGAAAAAGTTTCGGAAGATATGCAGAAAACACTGCAGGATGAACTGGGCGGCATGCTCCCGCCCGGTGATGCCGAAATTCTGGCCGAAATCGTCACCGGTATTTCCGAAGCCGCCGAAGTTAAGAGCAACGAACGTGCGAAACGCAAGAACGCCAACTGGGTCGAAGACGTTTTCAGCGACGTCGGTTTCGATGACGGTGAAGTCGTCTTTGCCGAAAAGAAATCCAATATTCCCGACGATCCCACACTCAAACCGGTAACGAATGCAAAGGCCAAAAAGGCGCAGCCGAATCAGCCCGGCAATTCGGCTATCAAAAAGACAGTGACAGAGGATTCGCCTAAAGTCACGCTCAAAACGCCCAGTCCGACACTCAAAACGCCGACCAGCACGACACCTACGCGCGAAGTCAGCGGCATGCTGCCTTCGGCAAAGGCCAAAATTACTTCCAAATCCGCCGTCCAGCCTGCCCCCAGACAATCCAGTCCGCTGCTTTATGTGAACATTGCTGTACTCGGCATCATCATCGGCGCTGCGATTACACTGTTGATCGTCATGGCGGTGATTTGATTCAAACTTTGTGGGGCGTGCTTTTGTGCCGCCTGATGGCGTCACAATACGCACCGCCTGAACGCCGCTATTTCGCTTCAGCGAAATACGCGGCGTTTCTTTATGGGATTCCGGCAATAAAAAAAATGCAGCGCAGCCCCCATTTGTATTCTGAATGATTTTTATGTGTATGCAAATGTGGTAGTTATCTGTCCCGGGGACTGCGACGAGGTTTTAATGGACTGGCTTTTTCAAAAATATCACACGCATCAGGCAATGGTTTCGGCCATATGTCTCGCCGTGATGTGTATCTGCAGCCAGGTTCAGGCCCAGGAATCCCCTCAGGCAAATGAATCCACAGAAGAACTCGCCGGAGATGCCTACTTCGAATTTGCATTCCGCGACAAAGCCAACATCATTCAACAGGGAGAATTGGGCGGTCCCCGCAGTGATGCCGTCGCCCAGCAGACGGAAAGTCCGGACAATTCCGATGACGATGAAGCTGAAGACCTGCCGGAAGATGCCCCGGATTCCGCAGAAAATAACCCCGAACAAGATCAGGACGAACCCGCAGGCGAGGGTCTGAATGCCGCACAATTCAAAAGGAATGCGCTGCCCGGCGACCATACCATGCGCATTTCCGATATTGAACTTCACTGCGAAGACCTCGAATTCTGCCAGGACAAGGAAAATGTCGAGGCACTGATCCGCGCAACCGACCTCGAACTTGGCCATCTGACGACGAATACCGACCTCGCTCTGGCCATCGAAAGACTTCGCAAAACCGGTTATTTTTCCAACATCCACCAGACGCTTCAGCACGATGGTGATCGCGTCGCCGTATCATTCACGACCGTTCCACACACGACCATTCGCAAAGTTATCATCGACGAAAGCGGTTCCCTCTATAAATCCGAGGTCAAAAAGCGAATGATTCTGCGCCCCGGCGGTGCACTCTATCCCCGGACAGCCATTCTGCGCGGCATGGACGTCGACGATATTCCCAAAGAAAAGCTCATTCAAATGGCCATCGAAGACCAGGTCAAAAGCCTGACCCGGGTCTACAACAAAGAAGGCTATTTTGATGCGAAAGTAACGATTACGACAGAAGAGATCGAGCCCAATCTGGTCGATCTTCATGTGACTGTCGAGAATGCCGAAAGCTATGTTCTCGGTAAGGTCTATGTACGCGGGCATCATGTCAAAACCTATGCCGAAATCGAGAGTGCCTTTCGCTCCGAATTTGGCTTTTTTGGCGGTGTAACCAAGGCCGAGATCGAAGATGCAGTGGAAGCCGTTCTGAACCAATATCGGCAGGATGGCTACTATCAAACGAGCATCAGCTTTGTTTCGCGCCAGGTTCCGGAAAAAAAGACCGTCGACGTGTTTCTTGACATCACGGAATCGCCGTTGTGGTCCGTTCAGCTGGAAGGCAATGAATCGCTCTCGGAAAAGGAGCTCCGGACTGCGCTGACGTTTGAAGCGTCCGGCTATGTCGACAAAAGCGAAGTGGAAGCCTCAGCAACAGCGCTCAAACAGACCTACATTTCAGCGGGTTATTACTGGGCAAAAGTCAGCGGGGAAATGCTCCAGAGCGGCGACAACACTGTCAATATTATCGTGTTCAACATCGATGAGGGGGAACGTGCGGAAATTGGAGAAATACAGTTTGCCGGCGCGTTCTCCATCTCCCGCGATGAACTTCTGGACATCATCGACAGCACCGAATATTCCGCATTTGGATCCGGCGCCTATCCGCAGCGTTCGATGATTGCAGACGATGCTGCGAAAATTGTCGATCTGTACCGCGAACGCGGATATCTGAGTGCCGATGTTCCCAGCTGGACGCTTGCACCTATCGAAAACAGCAACAGGCTGCGCCTGACATTCATCATATCAGAAGGCCCCCAGTCCAAGCTGTCACACCGGCAGATTCGATATGCAGACCGGGAGACATACGATGCATTTGACGTTCTGATTGATCGACCGGTTGACGATGTATTCAGCGATTCCAGCTTCCGCGCGGAACGTGCAGCAATTACGAAGCAGCTGAGAGCCCGCGGACATGCCACCATTGCAGATCGCGTTCTCTGCACCTCGTACGACGAAGATGGCGTGGTTTCGAGCGAAGAGACATGCGAAATTGCCGATTTTCCGGCGACCTGTTTCCCGGATGATATAGATGCCATGTGCGAGATCACCGAAACGCCCAACGGTCCGCAGGAACGCTGTATGCGCCACTTCGAAACGGAATACGGCATGCCGGATGAACCCCCATGCGTCCTTCAGAATGGTATTACCGGCAGCGAAGTCGACGTCGAATATGGCATCACCCTTGGCCCCAGGTTTGCGTTTGGCGATGTTTTTGTTCATGGCAACGTCGTTACCCGCAACTGGGTCGTCAAACAGGATATTCCCTTCACTACAGGTGAAACCTTCGACATCAACAAAGTTATCGATGCGCGCAGTCTGCTTCGCCGCAGAACGATTTATAAGTCCGCTTCCCTCAATGTTATCGGTGTCGACGACAATCTCACCTCAACCCTCGAAAAAGGAGATTCCACATCGACGACCGAATATCCGGTACCCATGGTCGTCAACCTGGAAGAAGGCGAACGCCGCTGGATCGACTTTGCACTTGGTATTCAGGAAACGGGCGGTGACTGGATACTGACCGGCGAGATGGAATTTGTCGAAGCCAATCTGCTCGGCACAGGCTGGGATTTGCGTTTTCTCCTGATGCCGGAAGCGAGGTTTTTGAACGAAAGTACGGAATTCGTCTTTACACAGAAGTTCAATCAGAATTTCTTTACGCTTCTGACGCTTTCGATTCCGATTTTTCCGGCCAAAGGTTTTAATCTCGTCACGCAGCTATTCTATGATCTTCGCTACATTCCCGACACGAATAAAGAGGAATACGGCTGGCTCGTCGAACTGCAGTGGAATGTGAGCAAAGCCTGGTTCGCAGCACTTGCCTTTGAGCTGGAATCGTCGAGGACCTCATCATTCGGCATTGATGTCAGCGATGATATCAGCAGCTACCATGCCTGTTATCCGGTCACATTTTTCCAGGACTGCCCGTTTTCAGCGATCAACGACACGCTGACGGTTTCGCTGACCCCAAGAGCCAGCTACGATGGCCGCGACAATCCGCTGACGCCCAAATACGGATTTTATGCCGAAGGCAAAGTCAAGCTCGTCTATTCGAATACGATTGGTTTTTATGCCAAACCGGAAGCACGGGCATCCTATCTGCACACGTTCTGGAAATTCTTCACTTTAGCGTTTAACCTTCGCTTTGGCGTGAGTTTCCTCAAATCCAATGCGTCACTTCCGCTGATAGATCGCTATTTTCTTGGGGGTCTGAACATGAGGGGTTACGATAACGAAGCGCTTGGCCCGCGTCTCGTCAACGATCTGACCCCCAACGTTGCGACCAACGAGGCCGGCGGTGGTGAAGTTTTATTTAATTTTACGACGGAACTGCGTTATCCCATCTGGTCAGACGTCGGGCTGTACGGAGCATTGTTTGTCGACATGGGATCATTGACGCCATACCAGCCGACGTACTACTCTGCAGAGGGTTTTGCCGAGGAACTTTTTGTGGAGCAAATGCGTTATACAGCAGGACTGGGTCTTCGCTGGCTCATCAACGAAGCCATTCCTCCAATCGTCATAGACTACGGTTTTATTCTCAATCGCCGCCGCGGCGATCCTCTTGGTGGATTTAGCCTGAATGTTGGTTACACATTTTAAACGACATCATACACTGCACAAAGGCATGACGCTCATCGAAATCATGATCGTCGTTGCCCTGATGGCCTCCATCATGACGATAGCAGCCGTAGGTCTTGGTGTGCTTGGCCAGGCCGACGTCAACGGCGATGCGCTGAGACTAAGTTCAGCCATACGCTATACGTTCAACATGTCGGCGACCTCCAACATGACTCTTCAGATGAAGCTGGATTTTGACAATCATACCTTTGAGGTCGAAAAGCTCGACGTTGCCGGCGGCCTGAGCGAGGATGAGCTCAAGGGAACGACGATGAAATCGGCGGAGTTCGACGAAGGCAGAGTATCTTCGAGCCGCGCAGCCCGCATGGATGAAGAAGACAGCAAATTCGGCGAAGTCACGCGCACCCCCGTGGACGGCATGTTCATATCGGGAGAAGATGCCCAGCTTTCGGAGGGTGTTTACTTCATTGGCCTGATGACGTCACATCACGATGAAATACAGACAGAAGGCATTGGAACGATTAACTTTTTTTCGAATGGATTCGTCGAAAGAAGCGTTATTTTTCTTGGTGATGAAAATGCCTCTCTTGGTCTTGATGAAGGCGTCGTCTATACGATACTGGTCAACCCGCTGACGGGTCAGTCATCTGTCGTACCCGGCCGAATGGAGATCTCATCATCTTTCTTCGAAGAGGAGGAAGACGATTGAAAAAACATGGATTTACCCTCCTAGAACTGATGATCGCCGTCTTTATTCTGGCGATGGCGATTAGTATTCTCCTGGGGACGCAGTCCACTTCGATGCGTCTGATGGGGTATGCGAACAATACCTCTGTCGTCACGATGCTCACGCGAGCCAAGATGCAGGATATTGAGTATGAAGTTCAGCGGACGATAGCCGAAGAAGGCGTAAAGGAAGATTACACTGAAGAAATACATGGAGATTTCGGGGAAGAAGGTTACGACGACATTTACTGGTCGGCCAAGATCCAGTCAATTGAGCTTTCGGATGATGCATCCAACCAGTTTGTCGAAAGCGTTACGAATCAGATTTACGGTACCGGCGACGAAGGCGGTACGCTGAGCGGCAATACGACAATTACGCAGTTTCTTCCGATGATGGTCAGTTTTTTGCCGACGATCATCAATCAGCTTGGCCAGAGAATCCGAAAAATCACATTGACGACGACCTGGGATTATCTCGGTGTGGAACAGACGTTAACCGTATCGCAGTTTGTCGTTATTCTTCAGGTGGATGCATCTTCGGGGGTGAATGGTTCGTCCGTAACGGGTTCAAAATCGTCAAAAACCGAAACCGAAGAGCCGGCGCCGACGGAATCCGATACGATATCTGGCAAAAATGCGCCCAAAAACACGAAATCCTCAGATCGTTCGAAACAGTCTGACAAGAAGAAGTAGCAGGGGCAGATCATGGCAATTTTTCTGACAAAATCCCATAAATATCTGCCTTTTGGTTCGGCAGCCCAGGGGGGAGCGGCGTATGGCCGCAAGGCCATAGCAGCGGGGGGGGACGAAGCGGTAAGGCGCAAGCCTGACGCGATCCCCCCCTCAAAATGGCACAGACTGGGCATGACAATGATCGAAGTCATGATATCAGTCGCATTGCTTTCGGGCGTCATGGCCATCGGGTGGGGTTCCTATTCCGTTGCGACGAGCCATCAGCAGCGGATGCAGGACATCAATGAGCGTCTTCATGCCGTGGAACAGGCGGTCAACCGCATCGTGCGCGACATGTCGACGGCATTCATCACGAAGCACGGGGATGATGAATCGCAGACAGAAATTCGTTATCAGACGGGATTTCTGGGCGAGTCGGAGCGCGTCGATTTTACGAGCATGGGATACGTCCGGATGTTCCGCGACGAAAAAGTCGGCGATCAGAGTGAAATATCCTATTTTATCAAGGATATGCGGGATGATGACGGGAATCTGAGTACCTATCTCGTCCGCCGCGAGCAGGCACCGATCAACGATGATTATCAGAAGGGCGGCACTATTCTGCCGCTGCTCGACCATGTTCTGAGTTTCCGGCTCGAATACTGGGATGACGAAAAAGCAGATATTGCGGTAGGCAGCGACGGCTGGGTGGATTCCTGGGACACAGAGAATTCTGAATACGAGGGGCGCCTTCCGAGCCGTGTCAAGATTGAGATAGAGATTGAGGATCCTCTGGGCAGCGACACACCGATGCTGATTTCGACGCAGGCACAGATCCATTTGACGAAGGCACTGGATTTTTAGCATGAAACAGGAAAAGCTCACTAAAATAGCACGCGGATGTGCGGCTTTCTGGCAAATGCTGAATTTCAGGATTGTGCCGGGAGCACCGAAACGCCAGAAGGGCGTCGCGCTCTTGCTCGTACTGACTTACATCGCAGTTATGAGTTCGACGGTTCTGTCGGGGTTTATGAACAGCCAGGTCAGTTTTTCGATTTCGGCCAATGTTCGCGATGATCTGAAAGCGTACTACAAGGCCAAGAGTGCTCTCAATCTTGGCCGTCTGATGCTGACCTATCAGTACGAACTCGAACAGGATGAGTTTTTTGGCCAGCGATTGAAAAAGTCGAACTTCCAGCTCTATCAGATCATGGATCTTCTGATGGCACCGTTCAAGACGGGGATAGTCAGCGTCGACGTACCGAATGCCGACAAGACGATCGCAAGCTTTAACCTTCACGAAGCCGGCGTAGATGCAATGGGAGATGATTCCGGGGATTACACGGTCAAGGTTTCTCCCGAAGAAGGCCGGATCAATCTGAACAAATTCAGTGGAAAGTCGACGGATCAAACGAGTCTTTACGAACTTTGCATGCTGATGGCGAGTCCCGAATACGATGAGCTTTTCAACACGCGTTCGGCGAAGGGAAACAAACTTTCGCGCATGGAACTGATTGCCGCTATCATCGACTGGGTCGACAGGGACAGCGAAAAAACATTCATAACGAACGAATGTGTGCTGGAGGAATCGAGCGGTGACGAAACGAGTCTCTACGTCGATCAGCGCAAGAAATACAAAGTCAAGAATGCCAAGCTGACGACACTGGACGAACTCTATGAAGTCGCTGGATTTGGCGATGATTTGATGGAAGTATTCCGCGAAACCCTCACGGTTTATCCGGTCGAAAAAGTCAACGTGAACCTTGCCTCTGCGAAAGTGCTTTATTCTGCGCTGTGCAATTCCGTGGAAGCAGACGAAAGAAAGGACAACCGGATCTGGGCCTGTGCGGATCCCACCGTTGGATCCCAGATATTTGCCCTTGCGATGGCGATCGAAGGCTACCAGCAGTTTGTGTCCAATCCGATGAATTTACTGTATCTTTATACCGTTGAGAATCAGACTTCCGTCATTCCGGGAGTCGTTCCCAATGGAACGGTCGTACCGTTCAGAAATGTTTCGGAGTTCAACAAAGTTTTGAAGGCAATGATCGATGATTCGGAGCAACTGCCGAAGTTTCTGCTTTATTCACCGACGGCTTACCTGATGTTTGGCGACAAGATTCAGACGCTTTCGACAGCCGGTCTTGGGCTTTCAAACTTGACCTTTAGCACAAAGGAATTATACGCAAATATTACGACGGCGAGTCCGAGAGTATTTCGGGTTGTTGCCGTTGGGGAGTATGGCGGAACGAAGCGAACGCTGACGACCGTCATCGATTTTAACACGACAGGCGGCCAGTATTTATACTGGCGCGAATATTAACCATAACGATCAACCCGGGCGGCATCCTCCATGTCACATACAACTATCGGCATAGATATTAACCATAATTGCATTCGATATGCCCAGTGTCAGGTATATGGTCTGAATCAGCCCATTGAGGTGACACAGCTGGAATCGATTCCGATTCAGGCGACAGAAGACGATGACGGCCTGGATGCAGCATTTGAAGAGCTGTCACAACGTTTATCACAAATAAAAAACGTCAGTATTGATGCAATTGGTCTTTCACTGGATCCGACGTATGCCCTGTCGGCGACCCGAATTCTTCCCTTCAACGATCCTCACATGGTAGAACAGGTATTGAACCAAACCATGATGGATTCCTGGAAGATCGATGAAGAGGCCCAGCTTGCCTTTGAAATCGGTGAGTACGTGGAAGACAAGAAAGGTGCAGATGGCGAAGAAAGCAGCGGCGGCGGATACAAAATTCATATCATCAATTATCCGCACCAAAGGTTGAAAACCCTTCTGGAACGTCTTAAACGCGTGAGGATCGAGCCCAATGTTGCCCTTCCGTCGACGAATGCACTATCGTATGCCATCCAGACGATAATTGCGCCGCAGACTGGTGCATGGGCAATCATTGATTTCGGCGATAAGACATCGGTGTTTACCGTATATGTAGACAATGAAATCAAGCTTTCACGTGCCATGAAAATCGGCAGCCACCTGATCGACGAAGCCCTAATGGAAGCCTTCTCGATTTCTGCGGAGGAAGCCAGGGAACTCAAGGAAAAATCCGGTTTTGTGTGCATGCCTGGAAAAGAGGCAGAACAATACAACCGTTACGTTTCGAGCCAAAGGATCGTTCCGAGCCAGCGGGATCCGATGGTTCTGACCACAACCTGCCGCAATGCGCTTTCTGTTTTTATTACTGCCATACAACAGACGATAGGCAATTTTGCACTCCAAAACCGGATAGACCCCGAGTGCATATATATTGTAGGCGGCGGAGCCAGACTCTGCGGACTTGCAGACTGGCTCTCTGAAGTACTGGATGTCGACTGCGAAATAGGTCTTCCCACCAAAACGCCCATGTCGCGTGATAACCAGGAAAGACTCGCCATGGACATTGATGCAGCGTCGATTGCAGTTGCAGCGGCTGCAGCACTCGACAACAAATGCCCTCTGAATCTCCGGCGCGGCGATCTCAGTCACAAAGGCAGTCTGAGCTACATTCTCGACAATAAATGGATCCTTGCTTCGTGCTTTGTGGGCGTCATTATCGTATTGATCTTCATGACCGTTACGAAGGCCAATGCCATTCATCAGGAACACGACAAGCTCAAAGCTGCTCTCGAAGAGACGAGCATGGAAGTTTTTGGCAAAAAGCTGATGACCTATCAGCAAATCGAAAAAGAAATTGCCGACAGCGAGGGATTTGAGTTTATCCCCGTCAGAACAGCATTTTCGCATTTTTCCTGGATTTCGAGCAATGTCAACGACAATCTTGCGGACGTCGAAATGGACCTGAACTCCCTGGATATCGACAATCAGCGCAAGATTGTCACGATTCGCGGGGAAGTTGCCGGGGACGACGGATTGCCCAGATTCATGCAGCTACTCGAGCAATACGAGTGTTTTCCGAACGAGATTCAGGAACCCAAGACATCCAAAGTAAAAGAAAGAACATCCTTTACACTGCGCATCGATTCCAACCATTGCACGACGGGAGGCGACAGTGAATAAACCGGAATTCCTCGATAACATTCAATCGACAGCCAAAACGAAGATCAATTCACTTCAGCCGAGGGAAAAGTTTCTTCTGGTCGGCAGTGCCATTGTTCTCGTCGTTATGATCGTTTTTACGATATTCCATTCGATGAATGTGAACATCAACAAAGAGCTTGCCGAAACCGAGAACTACCGAAAAGCGCTGAACTACATTGCCGAGAATCAGGCATTGTACCAACGCAACAAGGCCAAAAAAGAGGCGATGCGCCAGAAGCTTCTTTCTGCCGACAGCAAGGTCGTCAGTAAACTGACGAGCATGGCATCCGCGCTGGGATTCGATGTTACCGTAACCCCAAAAGATCCCAAAAAGACCTCGGACGATTCCGGTACGGAAGAGCAGGAAATTGAGGTTCAGCTCAAGAATGTCGATTACAATAAATTTCTTGAATATCTCGTACAGATTTACAAGCTGGATACGCCCATTTACATGCGGCATATCAATATGAACCGCACAAGCAACAACAGTGGTTCAGACACCAAAATGACCGTCTCGATCACTCTTATGTCATATCGACTCAAGGAGCAAAATGCGACGTAAACTCCTGATTGGTTTGTTGATTGGCATTCTCTTTATTATCGTCTTTTTTGCGGCGATATTCTTCATGCTGCCGACCGACTCCATTCGACATTTTGCAGAAAAAACGCTCGAAAAACAGCTCAAGCAGGAGCAATCGGTCGAGATCGACGATCTTTCGATCAGTCCCCTGCTGAATGTTACCGTAAAAGGATTCCAGATGCGCCCCAGGAATCCGGAGGAAATCCCCGAAAATCTCCATACAGCGGGCGGCGATTTTAACGGCTATTACTGTGCCCCCTATGTGGAAGAACAAGCCGTCACCATCGACAAAGCTTTCATCAATCCCAAAATAATTCCTTCCATCAAAGGTAAACCGGAAGGTAAATTTGAACTGACAATTCAGGAAGGCACTATCGAGGGTGAGATCAGATCCCAAGACAATGCCATGGAAATCACCGCCGACGGCGAAAATATTTCTCTCAATGAATTTACGCTTCTGTCGAATATCACCAAAATGCAGATATTTGGCGGTCTTGGCTTTAATCTTCGCGCAGTTGTCGAAAAGAAGAGCGTTGCAGAGATGCATCTGACGATGAAGATCACAGCCTCTGCCCTGTGCCCCAAACGCATTAAACTCGATATGGGCGGCATGCCTTTTATCGAACTGCCATTTACCGTATTTGGCGATATTGATGCTGAACTTGATCTCCAGAAAGACAAGATCACGATCGAGAAACTCACATCGACCGGCCCGGATATTCAACTGAACGTGACAGGAGATGTCACACTGAAATCCAATAAGAACGCCAGTCCGCGTCTGAATATTGTCGCAGATATTCATCCCTCGGAAGAATGGGTTACGAACAACAACATGAAAGTCATCTATCAGCTTTGCGAAAAGCACGATGACGGTTCCATTCATCTGAGACTGAACGGAACCACGAAGAAACTGAAACCCGATTGCGGTACACCGATTCCCGAACCGGTTCCAGATCCGGAACAGAAGGAAAAGACAGATTCTGACGAACCTAAACCCGAAGGCGATGCCGCTGCGCCGTCGGCAGAAGAAAAGCCAGAAAAAGCCCCGAAGGAAGACACTCCGAAAGAAGAACCTCCCAAAGAAGAACCCAAAGATGACGCACAGCCTGCCCCCCCCGATGACAATCGTCCTCCGAGAGTCCATCCCGACAGCGTCATGAAACCCGAACGGCCGCTGAACAAAGCCGATCTTGAACGTCAGACGGGAGGCCGTCCCCAAAGGACAGCTCGCCCAAGTTCCCGGAGCGGTCGTCCAAGTTCAGAGCTTAGCCAGCGTGCGGCCGCTGTTAACGAAAAACTGGATGAAAACATTGATCGCGAGATGCGCAAGCGCGCCAGAGCCCGGGGTGAGTCTGAGGAATAGTTAGAGACGTTCCACGGAACGTCTGTACAGAAAATCAGAACGCCACGAAGGGGCGCCAGATCACAGCCCGGGGTGA
The DNA here is from genome assembly GCA_017441205.1 of Pseudomonadota bacterium. Lineage (GTDB taxonomy): Bacteria > Myxococcota_A > Bradymonadia > UBA4248 > UBA4248 > UBA4248. The sequence goes on along the minus strand of JAFRYG010000067.1, from coordinate 31,431 downwards.
GCGAAGCGTAACCCCGGGGGGAGTGAATAGATGTTAGAGACGTGTCGCGACACGTCTGTAAAGAATAAAATCAGAACGCCACGAAGGGGCGTTACATTCGCAGACCATAGCCGTGGGAAGCCCCCATGTGAATGATAAAAAAAAACAATATTATCATTATTAGTTGGCATAAAATAAGAATATCTCATAGAGTTAAAGGGTAACTCATTTGTGCCCCCAAACCCGTGGAGACATATCTATGAAACGTGCAATATCATTTATCATTATGTTAGCATGTCTGATGACGCTTTCGAGCATCGCTTTCGCTTATGAAAAAGGCGACCGCGTTTTGGCGCTCTGGGAAGATGCATACTGGTATCCCGGCACAGTTCAATCGGTGGATGGCAACGTCATTCTGATTTATTTTGATGATGGTGACAAAGCAACCGTCGATTCCGAACGCGTCAACAAACTGGACTGGGGTGCTGGCGATAAAGTCGAATGCCGCTGGCCGACAAATGGCATCAATTACCCCGGAACATTTGTCAAAGTCGATGGAGAAAAGGTCCGAATTGTTTATGACGACGGCGACAAAGCAGATTTGACAGTTTCATGGTGCCGCCAGAGCCGCGCAAGCCGTCTGGTTGGCCGCTGATACGAAATCCCGTTTTAGGTTTTGGGCTTAAAGCGGGATTTTTTTATGGACAGAACCATGCATGATTGCCTGCAAAAGTTCCGGGACAGCCAGCATCCCTTTTGTGCAGAATCCGTCATGGAATGCATTGATGCACTGCTGCAGAATCCGGAGGGAACAGACCCTGAAATCTGGGAAGAGGCCTGTACAGCATTGAATCAGGTTGCCCATGCGACCTGGTGGCGCTGCAAGTGTGGCGAAATCACCCCAAAAGATCGTGAAATCGATGCATTCTGTCCCCAATGCGGTCATTTTTTGCAACTTCCGGAGCGTCTTTCGCGATCTCCGTGGCCGCTGTATATTTCGTGTCTGCAAAAGCGTCTGCCCGATGACTGGTTTGAACGGCTCTCGCAGTGGATGGAACAGCAGGGACTTGGGACAGTCATTGAAGGCGACGTATTGCCGCAGGCAATAGGCGCCGGGGGGAGCGACGTATTGCCGCAGGCAATAGGCGCGGGGGGGACCGCCCCCCACAAAAGAATAATAAAATGTATCGATGGGATGAACATTTTTGAAAGCGGCGAAATCCGCGGTCTGCAATGGATTGCCCTTCCCATGATGACAACATTTGTTTAATTTGTTGCTTTGCGTCTCGCAACATACCGATAATTCTGCTAAAGGGTGTCATCGTTTTGTGCGCCCCAAAGGCGTTTTCTTCTTTTTCTGTGAGGTGTAACCGTGAGTTATCGAAAGTTTTTCGCGATGAGTTTTCTGGCAGCAGCCGCTCTCGTCGGATGCGCAGAATCCACAACCCAATCAGCCACATGCGGCAACAATGTCATTGAAGGCGATGAGCAGTGCGATGGCGGTACCGTGTCGTGTCCTGCAGGCCAATCCGGAACTGCAGTCTGCAATGCCTGCAAAATTGAAGGCTGTGTCGATGTGAGCGCGACCTGTGGCAACAATCAGCTCGATACTGGCGAAGACTGCGATGGTACAGCCTTTGCGGCAGGTAAAAACGTCTGTCCGAGCGGCACGACCGGTACTCCGAGCTGCAATAATTGCCAGATTACTGGATGTACGCCGGTATCCTCGCCGACATGCGGCAACAGCAAGCTCGACGCCGGTGAAGAATGCGACGGAGCTCAATTCGCAGCGGGCAAAGACAAATGTCCGGAAGGAACGACGGGAACCCCCGTATGCAGCGCATGCAAAGTGACGGGCTGCACAGCGGTCCAGAGTGAAAACTGCGGCAACAGAAAGCTCGACGCCGGTGAAGACTGCGATGGCAGCGAATTCGCAGAAGGCAAAGGCACCTGTCCGCAAGGTTATGAAGGCACCCCGACCTGCAATGCTTCGTGCAAGATCGAAGGATGTACCGAGATCATCCCCGAAAAGTGCGGAAACGATACGCTTGATGAAGGCGAAGTCTGCGACGGCAGCGAATTTGCCGAAGGCAAGGACAAATGCCCGGATGGCTATGAGGGAACCCCAACCTGCAGTGCTTCGTGCAAGATCGAAGGATGTACCGAAATTGCCAATGACAAGTGCGGAAACGATACGATTGATGAAGGCGAGGACTGCGACGGCAGCGAGTTTGCCGAAGGCAAGGACGAATGCCCGGATGGCTATGAGGGAACACCGGTCTGCAACGCATGCAAGATCGAAGGATGCACCGAAATCGCCAATGACAAGTGCGGAAACGATGCACTGGATGAGGACGAGGACTGCGACGGCGATAAATTCGCTACGGGCAAGGATAAATGTCCGGATGGCTATGAAGGAATGCCAGTCTGCAACAAATGCCAGATCGAAGGCTGTACGCAAAAAGCCCCCGAAGGCTGCGGAAACGGAAAGGTCGAAAATGGCGAGGATTGCGATAGCGATCAATTCGCAGCGGGCAAAGACAAATGTCCGGACGGCTATGAAGGAACACCGGTCTGTAACAAATGCACGATTACGGGATGCGTGGAAAAACCCAAAGAAACCTGCGGAAACGGAAAGGTCGATAATGGCGAGGACTGCGATGGCAAAGATTTTGCCGCAGGCAAAAACAAATGTCCGGATGGCTATGAGGGAACGCCAGTCTGCAACAAATGCCAGATCGAAGGCTGCAAAGCCAAGACCTGCGGAAACAAAGCTATCGACAAAGGTGAAAAATGCGACGGCGACAAGCTGGACAATAAGACCTGTAACGATATTCTTATTGGTTCAACAGGTAAGCTCAAATGCAAATCGGACTGCTCGGATTTCGATACATCCGAATGCAAGGCAAAACCTATCTACAAATGCGAAGACAACGTCCTGAAGATGTGCGAGATGGGCAAATGCGATGTCTATGAAAACTGCTCCATGTTGGGCAAAAAATGCGATGAAAAAATCCCTGACTGCGTCGACAATGCCTTTACATGCGATGGTTCCACGATCAAGATAACTGGCACGAGCTACAGCTACGACTGCAAAAAGAACAAGGATTCCGACGATAATAAACTCAAGAATAAGCTGGGATGTGCGGAAGGCATCGGCTGCACCGATATCTACTGCGATGGCCAAAAACTAATGGAATGTAATGATGGCAAATGCAGTGTCTCTGAGGATTGCAGCATCTATAACTCGAAGGTCAAGTGTTCCCTTGAAAAGCTGGGATGTGTATGCGACAAAGAAGAAATGTTCTGCTACACCAATGCTAATGCAACTTACTACGCAATTTGTGACGAAAGCGATATTATCACTGAAAAATGCAAAACCAGTAAATGTGACATCAATGAAAAGGATCCATGCACAGATGGTATTTCAGAGAAAAAATGCGGCAACGGTACTCTCGGCGATGCAGAAGGTGAACAGTGCGACTGGCAAATGGATGGCGACACCAAAATGTTCATGTCTGTTAAAGCCGATTATCCGACGTGCAACTACTACGATCCGGCCAAAGTCTTCGTTTCGGGTCAACCCAAATGCGTAGAAAAGAATGACGTCTGCAAGATCAGCGTCGAAGAATGCGTCGAAGCCAAAGACTCCGACTTTACCGCAGTCAAGGAATGGAAATTCACCAGTCAGTCCGTCATCGACAGCCTGACCAATGAAAGCACGGGAACCGTTCTCATCCATCATGGTGCCGAGAATAATGGATTCAAGCCTTCGCAATACGTTTCGGGCGACGACGCCTGGCAGCTCGGAAGCTGGATCAAGGGTGGCGCTCCTAATTTTGACAACTTCTATATGTGGTTCAAAGTCGGCGATGCCAAGAAGAAAACCATTCAGATCACCTTCGATGTCAAGCGCGCCGGTACAGGCCCGCAGAAACTCCGTCTGCAATATCTGAACGGTAACAGCGAAATCGGCCAATCCGCTGTCTTCGAAATCACAGAGTCCTACAAGACTGCTTCGTTCGTCGTGACCACAAAGGACGTCGTCAAGAACTTCTCGTTCAAACTCAGTGCATACTCGGCAACGAACGAAGGCACGATGTCGATCAGGAACGTCCAGGTCAAGAGCCTGGATTCGGCGGCCAATAACGACGACTGGTTGTTCTAATCCACTACAATCGTTGTAATTCTCAATGCCCGCTTAGTGCGGGCATTTTTTTATGCATAAAAAGGGCGCATTTCGCACAGAAATCGGTTAAAATTATCGGGATTTTTTGACGCTCAGTGATTGGGGTCCCGATGATGAAAAAATACTGGTACAGCGCCGTACTTCTGTCGCTTTTGATGAGCGGCTGCAGTGACGATAACAACAATGACTTCGATTTTATGATATTCGCCGATCCGGCGCGCACACATGCGCCCGGAACCGTTCACTTCGAACTGAACAGGGATGACGGACAGCCCTCTGTCATCTGTACGGGCAGCTGGGATTTTGGCGACGGCATCACCCTGAGCGGCGATTATGAAGCCGATCATCGCTATCGCGAAGCCGGTACCTATACCGTCGATGTCGACCTGGAATGCAGCGGCAAAAAGTCCCATGCTTCGACCAAAATTGAAGTCTACAAAACCGTGGATCTGAGCGTTTCTGCACTCGAAGCGCGTCCGCTCGATGTCAGCACCAATGGTTCGATTACCGTTTCGTTCCAGGTATCGAATGGCGCCGATGGTCCGCTTCGCGTCCCGACCTATATCGACATCTATCTGTCTCCGACGGCATCCGAAACTGCATACCTCGAAGCAGGCTCTACCCGCGTCTACCGGCATACGCTGCAGGAACTTCCGGCAGCAGGTTCCGACGATTCCATACAGAAACTCGAATTCGAGGTTCCCATGGATGCCACCATACGAACCGGTGCTTACTACGTTTCGGCAGTCATCAATCCGGATAAAACGATCGGCGAGAGTTCCTACGACAACAACGTTACGTTCAGTACCCAGAGCCTGACCGTCCGCAATCAATCGACCGATGGTGCCGATTTTGTCCCGACGCGGCTCCAGATCTCGCCCACGTCCACTTCCATCCTGACCGCAGCTACTGCGCAGTTCGAAGTGCTCAACCAGGGTTCAACGACATCCGAAACTTTCGGATACGAGATCTGGCTGGGCGCAAAAGACAATGCCACCGATATGGAAGGTGCTGTAAAGATCCACGAATCCACGATCGACGGTGGAATTTCGGGCATCGAACAATCCTTCAAAAATATACTCATCTCCATCGCCCCCGCCATTTCGGATCCCGGACTCTATTACTTCTGGCTCGTTCTCGATCCCAGCAACACCATCGTCGAACGCGATGAAAACAACAATACCGTTCGCAGTGTCTCTCCCATCCAGGTCACGAACGAAGCCGTACTGGATGCCGACATCACCGTTCAGAAAGTTGAATTTTTCCCCAGTTCCACGACGCCGGGCGGTACCTTCAGCGTCGATATCGATCTCTACAATCAGGGTTCCCAGCCCACGGGCTCTTTCGTCTGCACAGTCCTGCTCTCACAGGATATGTCCCTGGATCTGGACAAAGATCACATCGTCGGTTCCATCAATATCGACGATTTGCCTGCATTGGCTTCGCGATCCATGACCGGCATCATGGAAACCGATACCGGCATTAAACCGGGCAAATACTGGGTTTATACATTCTGTGATTCGAGCGGCATCATCGGCGAAGCCAATGAAGATAACAATATTCAAAGAGGCGCAGAACAACTCGTCGTCAGCAGTGCTGCCAACGTCGAACTCGTGCTCGGTCAGCCGCAGCTCGAATCCTCATCGACGATCAAAAACGGCGATCCCCTCGCGGTTTCAGTTCCGCTCTGCAACAAAGGCACGACGAGTGCCGGTCCTTCCTACATTTCAGTCACGCGAATCAACCAGTGCGATAACACAGAATCCGAATTCAAACGCATCTATATCGAAGGCCTTGAACCCGGAAAATGTATGACCGTTCAGGTCAATGAACCTCTGAAATGCGATTTTTGGTGCCCGAATTACAAATTCCGGTTCACCGCTGACGCCACGATGATCGTCTCCGAAATCAACGAAACAAACAATACCATCGATCTGGCACAGACGATTGCCATGACGGGTTCACAATGCGTTTGCGCCGGGGATAAATACGAACCCAACAATCAGACGTCGTCGGCCAAAACCGTCAAAACCGTCAAGGAAGATCTGACGCTTTGCCCCAATGATGACGATTTCTATCGCATCGACATCAAGGAAAACGAAAACTTCGAAGTCCATGTCTCGCACGATCACAAACTGTCCCCCCTCAAAATGGAGCTCTACCGGGGTTCCAATCTTGCCCAGACCTTTGAGGGTGCTGACGATTTGTATTTTTCAGGCATCCATTACAAAAATGTCTCTGCCCAGCCGGTTTATCTCCGGGTTACAGGCCAGACGCCTTCAGATGCCAACCGTTACCACATGGATTTGAGCGTCTATGACAAGACCGAAGGCATCGATCTGGCTCTGGCCGGACTCGAAATCGACGGCGGTGCACTCAATGCATCCGAATTCAAGGACGTCACCGTCACCACCGCAAACCTCGGCACCAAAGCATCCCCCAAATTTACGATCAGCTACTACCTTTCCCAGACACCCAAAATCGACAAAACTGCCTGGAAAATCACCCAGCAATCCGTAGCAGCCCTCGCCCCGAATACGACAAATCAACAGTCGGTATCCCTCAAGCTCCCCATCGATACTGCCGGCGGCATCTATTACCTGATCGCCAAAATCGATGATCAGAAGGATCTCAAAGACGCCCGCACTTCCAACAATACCGCCAGAACTTCAGCATGGAACTTCGAACGCAATTGCTGGGACGTGCTGGATCCAAACGAAACCCAGGAAACAGCCCGAAAAATTGATCTCTCGGACGGCCATTTCCATCAGGATGCACTCGCCGTCTGCCAGAGTAACCGCGATTTCTATGCCTTCGACATGCTCCACGGTTCGACACTCGATATCACGGCAACAGCCACAAAATCCGGCGATTTCGATATCGTTCTGTACGATCCCAATATGAACGAAATCGCTTCCAGCCGAACCGGTTCACCGACCGAAACGATCCACCGGGATCTCATCGTCGGCGATCAGACCATGTACCTCGAAGTATTCCTCCTCGAAAATGAATACAATGCCTCAGAAACCGCTTATTCGCTCGATATCAAGACGGGCAAGGCGCAATCCTGGAATAACTGCAGCCCGGTATTCGAACCCAACAATTTCCTGACTTCGGCCTACGATCTGCGCGAAGCCGCACAATCCGGTGAGGAAGCCGCCATCTGTCCGTCGGACGATGAAGATTATTACAGGATCGACATGGTTTCGGGAGATCGCATTCAAATCGGCTTCAAAACACAATCTTCCGGTCTCAGGGTCGGCCTCTACGGCGGCGAGGACGTCCACTTCATCCAGCTTTTGACCAATCCCCAAAAACAGACGCTGGATTATACAGCTACCGAAGATGGTACCTATTACGTGCGCGTCTATACCAACGTCAGCGCAGCTCCCGTCATGCCCTATACCATGCAGTGGCTCGGCGAAGACGGTGTCGATCTGGCCATCTCGTCGCTGTCCGCAGTTCCGATGTCCCCCTCTTCCAATGCCCCGTTCCTGGTCGATTTCGATCTCAAAAATCAGGGGACGCTCGACTCCGAATACCAAACCCTCATCACGCTGACCGGCAGCCAGCAATACGTACTCGCCAAAGAAACCGGCAGCCTCGCCGCCGGCAAATCGGCCCATTTTTCAAAAAAACTCACAGTTCCCGCTCAGCTTCAGGGCCAGGCAACGCTCTCTGTGGCCGTCAAAGCCGACAACGATGTCGCACAAAACAACAACAGTGCCTCACTCATCGTCGATGTTCAGCCCGCCTGCCAGAACGATGCCTCCGAACCGAACGACAATATTCTCAAGGCAACGCCCATCAGCAGCACCTATTCCGGCACCATCTGCCCCGGTGACGAGGACTGGTTCAAGGTCACACTGACTGCCCCTGCCACAATCCAGCTCAAACTCGAACACGCCAACGGCGATCTCGATCTCTTCGTCTATGACGAAAAAGGCGATCTTAAGTCTTCATCTGCGACAGCTCAGGATACGGAATCTGTTGATATTTCCGAAGCCGGCACTTATTATCTGCTCGTCAGAGGTGCCGATTCGACGATTTCCAATACCTATACCCTGTCGTCTGGTGCGTCTTCTGATAATTGAGGAAGGCGGCTATCTGCGGACCGTTCCGGTCGCAGATACGCCCGCCCTATCGCATGGCTATTGGCCTGACGGCCAATACGCCATGCGTTTTTTATTTTAGCTGCATCCGCTCGTCGCCCCGCAGCTGTCGCACTTCAAACATGTTCCGTTGCGCAGCATCGTAAAATTGCCGCACTCCGGACACGGATCCCCTTCGTATCCCTTCAGCCGCGCAATCGAACGGCTGTCGCGTCCTTCCTGCGTATGGCGATGACCGCCATTCTCAGAATGACCCACACTCTGCAGGGAAGCTGACGAAAGATGATGCGGCGTCCGACGTCCCTCAAATCCGGGCAGATAAGGCACCGAGAATTCGTTGTCGTCCTCATTGTTGGGCAGATCATCCGGATTCACATGTCCGAGCTCAGTCCTTCCAAGATAGGTGATGCCGAGTTCACGGAAGATATAATCGATGATGGATGTCGCAAACTTGATGGTTCCATGCCCCGCAACAGGCCCGGATGGCTCAAAACGCGTAAATACAAATGCATCCACGTATTCCTCAAGCGGCACCCCATGCTGCAGTCCCAGACTGACGGCAATCGCAAAGCAGTTCATCAAACTCCTGAAAGCCGCCCCTTCCTTGTGCATATCGATGAAGATTTCACCCAACGATCCATCAGCATACTCGCCGGTACGCAGATAGATGTTGTTCTGATTGATCGATGCTTTCTGCGTATAACCGCTCCTGCGCGACGGCAGTTTGCGGCGCGCCGCATGCGGTGCGCCCGAAGGATCATCGTGACTGCCGGATTCCGCCGCACTCTCTTCTTCGTCGTTCAGTGACTCAAAATCGAATATTTTCGTCGAATTGAGCGGCTGCGAAAGCTTGGATCCATCGCGATAAATTGCAATGGCCTTGAGCCCGAGTTTCCATGCCTGATAATGCACATGCTCAATATCATGAACCGTCGCATCCCCCGGGAAATTGATCGTCTTGGAAATTGCGCCCGAAATCAAAGGCTGAATCGCCGCCATCATTGTCACATGGGCCATGGCCGGAATAAACCGAGTCCCCAGTTCGCCGCAGCGATTGGCACAGTCAAAGACGGCAAGATGCTCTGGCTTGATATGCGGTGCACCTTCGATCGTCATCGTCCCGAAAGCATACAGATTCGCCTGCGATATCTGCTGCGGCGTAAATCCGATAAAACTCAGCAGATCAAAGCTCGGATCCCTGAGCATTTCTTCGGGAACCTTGAGCCGCGTGCGGCAAAAATCCAGTCCGACGACACCTGGCGTCACGGCAAAATGAATATCGAATGCCGACTGAATGGCATGATTGATCGCTTCGATGGCCGCCGTATCAAATCCAAGCATTCTCAGTGCTTCGGGATGAACGCCCGGTGCACCGTTGATCGTCGCATGACCGAGAATATAGTTCTGAATATCCTCGATTTGATGCGCATCGTACCCCAGTAACTTCAATGCCTGAGGGATCGCCGTATTGATGATCCTGAAATAACCGCCGCCAACGAGCTTTTTGAATTTTACGAGTGCAAAATCCGGCTCCACACCTGTCGTATCGCAATCCATGAGCAGTCCGATCGTTCCTGTCGGCGCAATACAGGTTACCTGAGCATTCCGGAAACCGACTTCCTGCCCAAGTCTGACGACATCATCCCAAACGCTCTGAGCCCTGGACTGAATTTCCCGGTTAAAGGCACTTTCGGGCGGCAATGCCGGCGTCACGCTCAGATTTTCGTAAGCCTCACGAGGGGCCAGATACGCCGCACGCCGATGATTGCGAATGACGCGGTTCATATCCGCTGCATTGAGTTCATAGGCTTCAAAAGTCCCCAGTTCTTTGGCGAGCAATGCGCTGGTCCGATAGCATACGGAAGTGGTCAGGCTCGAAATTGCTGCGGCCAGTGCTCTGGCTTTGGGCGAATCATAAGGAAATCCCGAACGCATGATGAGCGATCCGAGGTTGGCAAATCCCAGCCCAAGCGGCCTGAAATCAAAGCTCTGACGGGCAATTTTTGCACTCGGATACTGTGCCATCGTCACCGTAATATCGAGTGCCACCGTATACAGAATGACTGCAACCTCAAATCGCTCCACATCAAAGGATCCATCCGGCCGCATGAATTTGACCAGATTGATCGATGCAAGATTGCACGCAGAATCGTCCAGGAACATGAATTCCGAACAGGGGTTGCTCGCCCGAATCGGTCCGGACTGCGGGCAAGTATGCCAGTCATTGATCGTCGTATCAAACTGAAGCCCGGGATCCGCGCATGCCCAGGCATTGTAGGCGATTTCATTCCACAGATCTTTTGCACGGATCGTGCGCGAAATTGCGCCATCCGTCCGGCGCGTCAAAGACCAGATACCATCGTGCTCGAGCGCATCCATGAACTTCGCATTCAGGCGAACCGAATTGTTGGCATTCTGTCCGCCGACGCTCTGATAGGCATTGCCCTCCCAGGAGGCATTGAACGTCGCAATTTCCGGCTGCTGAACATGCGATTTGAGCGCGAGCAGCGTCCGATAGAGCAAAGCTTCCGGAACGCCGGCTTTGACAGCGTCGCGCAAGGTTCGGCGCAATGATTTGTTCTGATGCGGATCCGCAGCATCTTCGCCGAGTTCCTGGCGTGCATTTTCCACATCCGCATTCATTTGCGTGACAAATTTGTGCGTCACCTGCGAACCGGCCACCAGTGCCGCAACCTTTTCCTCTTCGGTGCGCTTCCAGCGAACGAAAGATTCGATATCGGGATGATCAGCATCCAGGCAAACCATCTTGGCAGCACGGCGCGTCGTGCCGCCCGATTTGATTGCACCTGCGGCAGCATCACCAATCGCAAGAAAACTCAAAAGTCCCGAAGACTTTCCACCGCACGAAAGGGGTTCGTCAAAGCCGCGAATCTTCGAAAAGTTGGATCCCGTCCCGGACCCGAACTTGAACAGGCGAGCCTCTTTGTGCCACAAATCCATGATGCCGTCTTTGCCGCAGAGATCATCTTCCACGGACTGAATAAAACAAGCATGCGCCTGAGGATATACGTAGGGATCCAGGACCTCTTCACACACGTTGGTCTCGGGATCGACGCGGTAGTGCCCCTTTTGGGGACGGCTGATGCCGTAGGCCCAGTGCAGCCCCGTATTGAACCATTGGGGTGAATTCGGTGCAGCCATCTGATGCGCAAGCAGATAGACCATCTCATCGTAAAAAATGTGGGCCTGCTCATCGTCGAAGGTTCCGGATTTTACACCCCAGTATGTCCAGCATCCGGCAATTCTGTGAAAGATCTGACGAGCATCCGTTTCGGAACCAAATCTCGATGATTCATCCATGGATGCCAGTACATTTTCATCCGGAATACTGCGCTGCAGCCAGGGCTCAATGCCCGGCTCCGGTACGCGGACTGTTGCAGCCGGAATATCCGCTTTTCTGACATACTTCTGAGCCAGAATATCGGATGCCATCTGGGACCAGTCCGAAGGAACCCGAATGACAATGCTGGTCGAGCCAGAGCTGCCATCCATATTGCGAAGCTGACTTGTTCTCTGCTCGAACTCAATTCCTTCGAGCGGATTCGATAAATCTTTTGTAAAAATGCGGGTAAATTTCATTTTAAACCGTTATGTCAAAAATGGTCCAATCATCCCCCAAAACGTGTACGCGCATTTACACTACCCGCAATTCAATGTGCAAGGTGAACAAATGACAATTTCGACATGCAATGTGATTCTAAATTTTGAAATGTATGCTATAAAACACGTGAGTTACTATATGTCCGCAACGGACTACTGGCATGAAATAAGGAGAACGAATGCTCATTGACGTATTTACCTACACTCAGGCAAGCCCCAATGCCCCACTTGATATTGAATCCCTCATCAGGGCTGCAAAGAGTGCCCGTCTTGACGGCATTGCCGTAACCGATCGCAATTCCTCGAACCGAGCCCGCGAATATTCAGCCATCGCCGGTCGTGAAAATTTCTTTGTCGCTCATGGCATTGAACTCGAAACCTCAGCAGGACGCGTTGTCGCATTCCCTGCTCAAATCGATGATGAATATGTTTCTGAAAGCTGGCGGAGTCTCGGGGATCACCCGGCCATCGAAGATGTCCTCGAATTCTTCCACGCGCGCGGCGGTATCGTCGTTGCCCGCGACGTTTTCAACCGGGGCGAAGGTCTCAAGGATCGCGTCTACAGCGCACGCGATTCCAAGGGACGCAGTTTTGACGCCATCGATACCATTTCGGTTTACCGCCGCAGAATCGACAACGAACTGAGCATCGAAGCCCAGCAGGTACTCGGTATTCCGGCATGCGCAGGTTCCGGGGTCTTTGACAATCCCGAAGACATCGGCCATTGCGCAACGCTGTTTGCTGCATCCATCCACGATCAGGCTTCATTTGTCGCTGCCATGCGAAGTCCCCTGCACTGGGCATGCGCCCTGCGGGATCTCGGACCCGCCTGCCCGATGGGAACGCCTCCACGCACCGAAGAAGATGATCGCCATCGCGATGACCGAAGACGCGGCGAAAGACGATTCGATGGAAAACGCGATGGTGAACGCCGTTCCGGTCGGGGAAATGAGGAACGGCGCGGTGACGACAGACGAAACGATCGCCGCCGCAATCACTCGAATCAGGATGACCGAAGACACAACAGCCGCACCGGCAATGGCAGAGGACGAAGACGATAAATTCGGATTTTTTAAACGGGTGTGCTTTCTAAAAAAGGAGATATTATGCAGAAAAAAGATATCCTTTCGTGCAGCCTTCTTATTGGAGCCCTCTTTATTCCCACATGTGCTTTTGGGTATGGCGAAGATGGCAGCATCCCTGAAGAAGCTCGTGCCATTCATCTGCTCACCAACGAAGCCCGATGTAATACAAAGGAAGCACTCGCAAACTGCGGTTCCATGTGTTCCGAAAAACTATCCTGCCACAAGGAATCCATGCCGCCGCTCTATTGGGATACCGGCCTGTACCATGCTGCACAGTTTTATTCGGTTCTGCTGAGCGAAGCCAAATGCATGCAGCACGATACTCCATGCACGCTCGTTTCGACACTCGGTCAGGATTTCCCGGACAAATGCAACGGTTCCGCCTCGTGCGCATGCAAGGAAGGCAAAGCCACATGCAAAAGCAAGGGAACTTCCACCTGGGACAGAATCAAGATGTTCGCCAAGAATGCCAGCGGTGAGAATCTCGCCTCTGCCATCGGTGCCCTCGGTACATTCAATCTCTGGCTGCTCGAGGACGGAAAAGGTGATGGATGTGAATTCACGATGAACAACGGCCATCGAATGAACATTCTCAATTCAAGCCACCGGGCCGTAGGCATCGGCTATTATGGCTCCATATCTACACAGGATTTTGCGGGCAGCAGCGCAGAGAAAAGCCCGATTTCCGCAGGTTCACACTACAAAGATCAAAAGACGCTCTGGTTCAAACTGCATTATTATGCACAAACTGCAATCGACAAAGCCGTTGTCTCCGTAAACGGCAACTGCACAGATCTCGAAAAAACCAGAGGAACTCCGACGAACAGTGTCTGGGGAACCTCAGGAATTGAGACTCCGGCTGACTGCACCCCCTACTTCTTCGAAGTTAAGGATGCCAATGGAACCATCTCCCGATATCCGACAGAAGGCAGCCTCCTGTTCCATTGCGATAAATCCTGGAGTGATCAAACACTCGCTTCCTGCCTCGATATAACGGAACCGCCTGAGGACAAAACGGAACCGCCTGAGGACAAAACGGAACCGCCTGAGGACAAAACGGAACCGCCTGAGGACAAGACGGAACCACCTGAGGACAAAACGGAACCGCCTGAGGACAAGACGGAACCGCCTGAGGACAAAACGGAACCTGGTGACAATACGGAACCACCCGAGGACAAGACAGAACCGCCTGAGGACAAGACAGAACCGCCTGAGGACAAGACGGAACCGCCGAAGGATACGGATCCGGCCGACGACGACAAGACAAAACCAACGACGGATACCCCCAAACCGACAAATAAGCCGGATTCTGAGGACGATCCAAATGCGAATGATGACGATGAAGATGAATCCGGTTCCAGCGATTCAAATTGCTCCGCCAATCCGCTTTCGGCACCATCACCACTCACATTCGGATTTATCGGTCTGGCTTTCGGCCTGCTGCTTCGTTTAAGACGCAGGAATATCAGACATTTTTAATCATTCATTCGGCCTTAACAGGCACTTGCATTTAATTTTTCACTTTTTTTCCACAAAACTTGCACTTGATAGGCGATTTGGGATAGACTCATAAGTCAAGCACGTTCATCATTCATCAATGAACAGGCTAGTCAGAGTTCCTGCATCACATTTACCTTGCGAAAATTGGTAAAATGACGCAAAAAGCTTTGACGCATACTCATTCTGAGTTAGCGCTTTGGTTGCATTCGGTCGCCAGAGACGACGGGAAAAAATAATAACAGACCTTATGGAGGCAAAAATGAACAAACGTGTTGTCCTTGCTCTTTTGGTAATGATGAGCATGGCATGCGCCCTGATGGGTTGCAAATCCTGGGCACCAAGCACAACCGAAACCGGTAAATGTGCGTATGACCGTCAATGGGTTCCCCCAAAACAGGATCCCAATACTGGCGAGTGGAAAGAAGGCTATTGCGAATGGCTTCCCGGAAAAGCCGGTTAAGCTCAACATTTCATTTTATAAAAGCGGCTTCATGCCGCTTTTTTTTTTACCTCCGGAACCAGTCAATTCGCTCACAGCCATACAAAAGACCCGTTCCCGAACCCAAAACACCAATTGTACCTTGCGAACTGCATGATTCATAGGTAACATATATCGTTTATTCACGGTTCTTCCGTGTTTTGGCTATTACGAGGAGTCTGTTCATGGCAATCGGATTTTGCCCTATCCACCATATATCCAGAATTGCAGTTGTGATTGCTGCGCTGTCATGCTGGACCTTATTTTCGGAACCAGCGAAGGCCGATCCCTGCGCCCCAATTTCGGACAGCTCGGCAGAATACATCGCCAAAACAAGTCTGCTCAAGGTTACGGCACGTTCAGGCTCTCTGGTTTATGCAATGGACAACGGATCTGTCGAAGAAAAGAATGCCGATTGCATATCGATCATGCACAAAGAAGGAAGTGTTGAATATTGCGGACTCAATGCCATTCCCAACAACGTCCGCAAAAATGCCGTCATCAAGCAGGGACAGATACTTGGTATCGTTGGACAGGGCATGGAAATCAACCTTCGCAGCGACAAATATGATCTCAAGCGAGTGGACTCAAACTACGAATGTCCATGTATTCCGGACTGTGCAGGAAAATCATGCGGAAGCGATGGATGTGGTGAATCCTGCGGGAAATGTGCCGACGGATTGTATTGTCTGGCAGGTACATGCACCTGTACTCCGCAGCTGTTCATTCCCGACACCGAGGATGAGGAGAAAGAATGCGGTGACGATGGATGTGGCAACACTCTGGAAAAAACATGTGAGAGTGGTAAATCCTGCCAGGATTACAGATGTGTTTCGGTAAAAAAATGTACCCCCACATGCAATAACGGAAACAGCGATATTTACGAGTGCGGAAACGATGGATGCGGCGGTTCATGCGGCAATTGTGCACCCGGAAAATACTGCCTCAATCATCGCTGCGTCTGTAAAGACGGGTGTAATGGCAGACAATGCGGAACAAATTCATGCGGCGATTCATGTGGTGAATGTCCATCGAATTTCACTTGCAATCCCACCACAGGACAGTGTCAGTGCCTGGATACCAGCTTCGAAATCAGTGAATCTGCCTGCAATGATCTTACATGCGGAGAAGAAGAACCGGAATGCGGCATCACATGCCATTGTGAAGCATCTTCACCAAATAATTATGCGCCCAGCTGCGGAGAACTTTCGTGCGGCGAAATTGATATCTATGGCGGCAAGTGCGCCGGATGTCCCGAAGGCCTTTCATGCCAGATAGCACGCGGCTGTCTCATACCGCCTCAGAACTGCGAACCAAGCTGCGAGGATCGGCAGTGTGGCGATAACGGATGCGGGGGTACATGCGGATTGTGCGGAAAGGGCTATCATTGCGACGATTACAGATGCGTGAGCGGCAATGACAGCAAGATCGCTTTCGACAATCCCTCTGCATGTCAGGGCAATCCGCGGAATTCCTCCGGGCCGCTGGGAATGATGCTGTTTTTGCTCTGTTTTGCCGGAATGATAATACGCCGAACGGTCTCGGTGCGTATGAAATAGCACCGAGCATTGGCCGTATGAAATAGGCCAAACCTACAAAAAAGAAGCAGTGCGACGTCTGAGCAGCATGCCCATGGCCACAATGAACAGCCACAGTGGCGTGGTATGTGGAGTTCTGGGCTGACTTGAGCAGTCTTCGTCTTTGACGGGGGCTTCGTCCATGTCGTAGGGCGGTTTTTGGAAGGTGCCATCCCTGAATACGCAGGCATTGCCGCTGGGGGGATAAATGGCAGCGATGGCCTCGAGATCGTCGTCTTCAAGTGAACGCAGATTGGTTTCGCCGGTCGAAGAATAGGGGAACATCGTGGCTTCGAGGTTTTGGGAGTGCGCAAGTCCAAAGACATGGCCGATTTCGTGTGTCAGCGTGTTCTGGAGATCGACGACGTTCTTGCCATCCTTTTCGACGATGCCATAATCCCAGTTGGCTGTGTTGATTTCGATGTCAGCATCATAAATCCGACCGGTTGAGTTGCGGTGCGTGACTGTCGTCAGTGCCATCATTTCGCCGGCTTCAGTCCATTCGTCATCGCGGAAAACGATAATATTGGCATTTTGATCAATATAGGGATTATAGCCGACGCGATCTTCGTCCGTCAGACCGGAAAGGTGTGGTGTGAGTGATGAAATATCAGGATGATACCAGGCATCGACCGAGATCTTGACGATTTTCTGAACGTCCGCGAAATTCATTTTACGCGTTCCGGCTTTGTTCAGATGAAAAGCAACACATGGATCTTCCCAGTAGGTTGGCAGAGGTGTTTTATCGCCGCAGTTGGGTGGTTCACATGTCATGGTCCGTTCCCATGCGAGTGCCTGGACGGGACACAGGCAAAGCAAACAGACGAGAATCAGTTTATTCATGGCGCGCCCTGTTCGTTTGAATTTGATCGCGTATTGCCTGTTTCAGGTCAGAGAGTGTTTCGCTTTGTGCAAATCTGGATTCGGGCAGAACGTGGTTCGGAACAATGTCCGCAATCTGGCGTTTAATTACGGATTTGGACTGCTTGCGATCTGCTCTGGTCTGCGGAATATCTTTGATGACGAATGCACCCTGTTTCATGCCGAGAACCATATAGGCGTTCTGATAGCGTTGAACGTGTCTGAGGAAGACGACGATTTCGTCATCCGGGACGGCATTGAATTCTCCCGAAACGGTCTGGGTAAAGTCATCGATTGAACCGCCGCGGACGTAGAACTGAAATGAGTCGTTTTCGATGGCGGCGTCGCATTTGAGGTTTTCGTGAACCTGAACCGTGACTTTGGTCAGAATGGTGTGCGAATCGAACTGAACGGGTTCAGTACGGATAATCGTCGCATGGAGGATGCAGCTTGACATATCGACGAGCTGTTCATCCGAAAGGGCAGCGACTGTCGATGCCTGAACTGACTGTGGAATGAAGAAACATCCCATGGCAATCCAAAATGCGGTGAATAACAGAATGAATGGTTTATGAAGTATCACTCCGTGCCTCCTTGGGTCAGAACACAATTATTCATTTTGATGAGTTGAAGGCGGTTGTCAAGAGATGGGTGCAATAATGCTGATTTGAATGCTCCGAAGTGCGCAAACTATCCATATTGGTTCATTATGTTATGATGATGCCGGTTGACTGCAAACGATGCAGGATGGCCGGATGCTGAAGTATTGTAAGGAAATCATCAGTAAAAAGGAATGGAGTATGAGAGCCTGGATGCAATGGATGGGAGTGAGTCTGAGTTTTGTCCTGGTGTGCGGATGTGCTTCTGGTTCTGTGAAGGAAATGTCGGCCAAAGATGAAGCCCGTTATGCAGCTGCCATTGAAAAGTCCGAAGCAGAACATCCGTCTGCGATTCAGGAAGATACTCGCTATGTCGTGGCGGTCGGCGAAGGGGCTGCAGCGCAGGCCGGAGCAGAACTGCAGATGCCGCAGCAGGAACAGAATGCTGAAGTCAGTCAGAATGATGCTGATGCAGCGCCGGCGAGAACATTTTCGGTATCCAGACCGATGTACGATACTTTTTTTGCTCAAAGTCCGGCGGTCATTCTTGGGCGCATGACGCTCGATCCGATCGTGGATGGCGGTGTACTTCTGGGGTATCGCGTCAAGGATCTCAAGGCATTTTCGGGCGTGGATCTTGCGGATGACGATATTATCATCGGGATCAACGGGCAGTTGCCCAAGACGCCGGACGATTATTTCAATCGCTGGGAAGAGGCTAAAAATGGATCGGGTTGTACTGTCAACATTCAGCGCGGCATGACGAAATTCGATCTCGTCTGGACGGTGGAATAATTTTGGGGGGGAGATTGGCCGCACGTGCGTGCTATTGGCCCATGGCCAAAACGCCCGCCCCTCCTATTTCTGGAATCTGTCCCTGAACCTCGAAAAAAGCCCGCCTGACTTCGATTTGTTCTGTTCCGCAATCTTGTTGAGCTGCATCGTAATATAACGCAGACACCGCTGAGTATCGACATCACTGGGGTTGAGTTTGGCGGCTTTCGTAAAGAAATCGCGGGCTGTCTCGTATTCCTCGACTGTCAGATGAATCTTGCCGATAAAATAGTAAGGCGCAAACAAACGCATCTTTTCATCCTGACCAACAGATAGATTACCCTGGAATTCAGCTTCCAGTTTTTCAATCACATCCGTGATGCGTTCAATACTCTCTTCGCGCAGCGAAGGATCGACCAGAAAAGCCGCATACGCATGATGCGCAATGTAGTCCAGATTATCCGGATCGGCTTCCAGAGCCCAGGCCAACGAAGCCAGTGCATCCTGTGCCAGACCAAGCGTCAGCTTTTTCTTTGCCGTCTGAAAATGCTGTTCAGGCGTTACCGTCGAAGAAGACCATGCTCCGGATGAACGCGATGATGCAGATCTTCCCGTGCTGCTGTTTTCCGACAGAGCCCTTTCATGCGACGGCGTAACCCTGCGCGCAATGACATCACTCATCCGCAATACCTGCGGTGACGACGGCCGAGACGTCCTCGGAACAAGATCATTTTCACTCGAAACCGCAAGAGATGCAGGACGAATGCGCGGACGCTGCGAAGTACCTGCCTCCTGTTCACGGGAACCGGCTTCATTATTCTGAATCGAACGGAGCTCTGCTGAAATATTCCTTATCTGCTCATTCGAAATATTATCCTGAGTATGGATCGTGCTCGTTCTCGCCCTGCCCACACCAATTCTTCCGCTCACTTCCCGAACATTGGTATCTTCAGCGATCCGGGCTTTCTCGACCACCTTCTGAGCCTTCGAAAGCTGTTTCTCTGCCTTCGAAAGCTTCGCATAAACCCCGTTCATCATCATGACCAAATCATTGGCCATTTTGATAAAGGAAGCATCACCGAAACGAACGAATCGGTCTGTATGATAACGATTTATCCAGGCATAGTACGCATCATCCAGAGCCTTGTTGCCGCAGCCCGGTTTAATGCCAAGAATCGTATAACCGTCTTCAGTATCAAAGCTGGCAAGAACGCGCTGAAGCTCCTTTCGAATCGTGTCCAGGTACGAAGCATCGGTACTTTCTGCAACAATATCCAGCGAAGATTTGCCATTCTTCAGGGAAGATCTTGAATTTTGATCCACATTGGATGCGCAGATATGGACGACATCGTATTCGATTTTGACCACCTTCTGACAGGGTTCTGCAGAAAATGCAATCTCATCACAAAGCCATGACTGGTAGATGTCGCGCGATACACTCTCCATCGAAACTCCGCACGACATCATAATTTCAGACAAACGATGCGTTCCGTCGCATTTTTTCCACCACTCAACATCCACCTCAACGTAGTGGGTAGCCAGACTGAAATAATTCGTCAGACAAATATAGCTATTGAATTCAACCTCCATCTTTTTCAGGATACAGTTCAATCGCAGCTGCTCATGAACCACGCTCGAAATCATTTTGTCCAATTGAATGGGTTTTGAATTCAAAGACAGAATCTGGCTTGTATTAAAATTATATTCGCCGGATTCCCAGGCCAATGCACTCCTGACGACCTCCGGATCACAACTCACACAGGGAACCCCCTGGCGAAACTCGATTTTCAGCGTGCGTGTATCTGTACGAATTTCGAGTGTGCCTGTTTGCTTCAAACGAATCAGAGTCTGAATGACAAAAATGAGCGTGCCTGTTTCCAGACTTCCGAGCAAAAAATCCTGGAGCATACGCTTGATTACCGGACCTTTGCTCTTTCCCTTGGATGAGTCCAGATTATGTGCAGAGATTTGGGAACGATCGCGCTTCGAGCGATCTGACATCGTCATGTGCTCCCCGCTGTGCGCAGAATCCAGAGCCGCCTCAATGGCATTCATTTCGGCAGAATCTACTGAAAATCCGGAAATCGCAGCCAAATCATCAATGGCAAAATCATCCGAACTGGAAACATTGGCGCTTCGGCCTGTTCCCAAGCCTGTTTTCTTAAGGGTGGATGAGAACTTAAGCTCTTTATTCCTCAGCTGTTCGTCATTCGGAACGGGAACTTCACCCAGCGTCGAAGATACGGCTCCGAAATATCCGCCCGAAGATACGGCGCTTTTGCGAACATCCGAAATCGAATTGCGTTCTCCAAGATTCTGATCGGAAATCAGAGGATTGTTTATGCGTTCTTCGAACCGAAGTGCATTGGCATACGCCGAATTCGTACTGCGTCTGAAGGAGGCATCATTTCCAAACAGCTGAGGCGCATATGTGCGGAGCTGAAGTGATATCTGGGACGAGTCCCCACGGTATGAGGCGAGCTTAATTTGAGGATAAACACGAGGAATCAGGTTGCCTGCCTCAAACGAAACATCCACAAACACCGCCAAAATACCAAAATAGCGGATTTCACTGGCTATACCCCAGAGAACGAGGGGATCGCTGCTTTCGATGAGGCACCCGGATGCAACGATACACCCATAATCTGGCAACTGCCGGGCATCCACATCACTCCACGATGCCTTAAACTCAATCTCACATCCCAGCAAGTGCAGGAGGACATCTTTTAATCTGTCTTCGACAATAGCCAGAAGTTTCAAAACAGAACTCCGTGATTCTCTAATTTCTCAACACCACATTACGTGGGCTGCAGTATTAAATATGATCAATTTCAGCCTGAATATCCCTGCGTGCAACAGGCGAAAGCGTCTTGGATATGCGCAGGAACTGGTTCAAAGCATTGCGTGCCTCTTCACGCCGGCCCAAATCCCGATACAAATAACCGAGACGTTCATACACTTCTGCAGCTTCGCGTACACCAATAATACCAGATTCTTCACGTTCAGCAAACCCATCATTTCGGGCTCTTTCAAGATCTGCCAAAGCCTCGGATCGCTTATTGAGTTTCAGATTCGAAACACCCCGAACGAAATAAAGCGATGCATCCATCTTACTGCCCAATGAATCCACTTTATTCACCATACTGATGCACTCTCTGAGCATTTCATTTTCATACAGATAAATGGCATAACCACTCAAAAACATCACTTCTTCGGGCATCAGTTTGAGTGCCTGCTCAAAGTCTTTCTTTGCTTCCGATCGATTATTCTGCAGTTTGCGCAATTCTGCACGATAATAATATGCGCTGGCAATATTCAGCTTTTCTTCCTCAAGACGCTCCGCTTCGGATTTTGCAAGATAGCTATCGATAACGGCCGAAAACGCACGCTGGGCCTCAGAAATATGATTCAAGCCGGCAAGCGTGCGACCGATCCAAAGATCGTACTCGCGATTGCTATCGTCCTGTGTGGCTGCTTCATTGAATTCGGCAAGAGCCTCTTCGTAATTCTTGCGAAGATAAAGGCATCGTCCCTTAAAGAAATGCGTCTGTGCATCCGAAGGATTCAGTTCCAGAGCCTGGCTGAAATATGGAATGGCCGAATCGCACTGATTCTGCCTCATAAAGAGCTCACCAATATAGGCAAGAAAATCGGGATTGGGTTTATCCTTTGTCTTCTTGACGATAGCCAGCATCTTTTCGAGTGCACTATTGGAATCCCCCGTATATTCCGTCAATTTGGCAAACTCAAACTCATGTTCCGGACGCATTGCACCGCGCGCCTGAAGCTGTTTGATAATCTTGTTGGCGAGTTCCATGTTCTTGGCATTGATAGCAAGCATGAAGAATTCGTTCAGTATCATACTGTTCACGGGATTCAGCTGCGCCGCCTGTTTCATTACCTTAAGTGCAGAATCACCATCCCCGCAATACTGCAGGGCTATGGCCAGGGCTATGGCATCATCCGGTGACAGAACCAACCCCACATTCTTCTTCAAACCAGCCAGTATCGAGTCTTTCTTTGCCTTGTCTCCGGATTCAAACTGAATGAGATCTCTCATGAATGACCCCATCCAGATCATCTCCTTTCCGCGTTCAACTTCATCCAGAGCTTTGACAGAATCATCAAAATTCCCCTCGGCATAGAGGATGATCGCTTTAGCGCGCCATAATTCTGCAGATCCCGGATCTGACTTGAGACCATCTTCGATCAACTCACTCGCCGCACGAACAGACATCGAAGTCAGTTTGGTATCCGGACGAAGAATAACATCATAACCGATCTTCTCGATCTCAGACTGAATCAGAGCAATGCGGGACAGCTGATGGTTCGGATCCTTTGACAATATCTGTTTAAACATCTCACCGCAGGATTCCATGCGATTGATATAATGACAAACATCGACAACATCTTTGAATCGATCCGGGTCGGCCAGATTATCCGCCAGGTATTTGCTGAGTGTTTCGGAATATGAGCTCCACTCCTGAGTTCCCGCCTGACAGAACAGTGCAAGCTCCTGAGCTCGCATCTTCTCTGCCGGCAAAGCCTGCGAATTCGTCATGACTTCTTCGACAAGCTTCAGGGCATCTTCAGCACGATCCGCCGCCAGCAATGCTTCAGCTTTCAGTATCGAGTCTCCGGGACGGGGCGATTTCGTCTCGTCAACATAGGCATCATCCAATACCTTGATGGCATCTTCATTATTTCCCAACCTATGATAGACGGACGCCTTAATCCAATAAACCAGCGGCCACTCCAGCAGATCATCCTTAATCTTCCTGATAATCGAATTTCCTCTGATGCTGATTTCATCAAACGTCTGCTGTTCCGGTTTCCACGAACTGTAATCCAATACGACATCCAGAACAGTTTTGATCTCTTTGAATGAATCCCCCTTGGCTGCAGATTCGAATTTCGATTCCAGATCCTCATTGTCGCGGAATTTTCCCCATGCCCACAACCCCAGCGAACACCAGCCGGAATCACAGTTTCCTGACAGCGATGATGCAGATTCATCCAGCATTTCCAGATCATCTGCAAATACCTCAGGGAATCTCGTCGATCCAAGAATGACTGCGACCAGGACCTTGCCCTGGATATCGAGCCTTTCGGAAGCATCCAGATCATTCTGGCGGATTTTTTCAATCGAACTCTTGTAATAATCCACATAGTGGTGATGCATATCCAGTTTGACTGCATCCCAGTTCAATGTCACGACAGCTTCTTTTGGTGCTGCGGCCAATTCATCATCCGTAACCGTCTTTTCATGCACGATCAGACTGAATAAAGCAGCACCTGCAATGCAAATCACCACGACGGCAAGAGCAATGACCAGGAATAATTTCTTTTTGCGCTTTTTGCCATTATCCGATTGGGAACTCTCAGACTGTTTCTTGTCTTCCTGCCGCGAAGCGGCTGACTGCTTAGTTTTTATGGAATTGAGATCAAAGAGCTCACCCTCTGCAAGCCCGGGATTACTGACATTTTCAGGTTCATCCGATGGTTTCGGAGCATTCACCTCCACGACATTGCCACCAGTCTTGGCTTTTGCTGCAGGTGGAACAGGAATACTTGGAACGCGCGGCGGCTCAGGAACAGGAGGTTTTGCCTGCACTTTGGCAGGCGGCACCGCCGCCGGTTCACGGATTGGAATGGCCGTTATTGCATCCGATTCGACGACCGGTTCACTGGCAGGCCTTACGGCAGCAAATGATTCAACCGCAGGTTCAAGCTGAAGATTGTCACCAAAAAGTCCAAGAATATCCTGATGTTTATCGGCACCGGAATGAGGTTTGTCCTCGATCAGCCCCAGAGGATCATCCTTGATAGGCAAGCCGGAATCGTTATCAAAATCGTGTGAGTGGGAATGATTAAAAGCTCCCGTCGGCTCGTTGCGATCCATTTTAAGGAACGGTGCTTTGAGCGAATCACTGCCTTTGACGATACCAAGCGCCGAATCCTCCAGGTTCATTTTATTCACCTGTGTGGCATACTGTGCACTGGGTACTGCTGTGATATTATTCGGGTCGCTGTCTTTTTTGAAATTGGAAGGAACAGCTGTAGCATTCAGATACGAGGGCGGCTTATCATCAAAACCATAGGCTTCCAGTGCCAGAGTACCGTGGCGTTCTTTTCCATCATCAGTTTCGTTAAGTAATGCCTCCAACTGTCCAAGCTCGACATGGGGATCCACAACTTCATCGGATACCGCATCATCCTTAAATAATGGTACTGGTTCAGATTGCGGTTGTTCCTGGAATGAATCGCTGAAATCGGGGAACGAAATTTCAGGTTCCACGGGAGATGGCGTCTCCATGGAATCAGCCGCAGGGGGAACCGGCAAACCTACGGGAATTGCTGGCTGCTGGGACGGCAAACCTACGGGAATTGCTGGCTGCTGGGACGGCAAACCTACGGGAACTGCTGGCTGCTGGGACGGCATGCCACCGGAAATCCCAGGCTTTGGAGACGGCAAACCGCCGGCAATACCTGGCTTCGGAGACGGCAAACCCACGGGAGATGCGGACTTCGGAGATGGCAAACCCACGGGAGATGCGGACTTCGGAGACGGCAAACCCACGGGAGATGCGGACTTCGGGGACGGCAGGCCCACGGGAGATGCAGACTTCGGGAATGGCAGGCCCACGGGAGATGCGGACTTCGGAGACGGCAAACCCACGGGGGATGCGGACTTCGGAGACGGCAAACCCACGGGGGATGCAGACTTCGGAGACGGCAAGCCACCGGCAATACCCGGCTTCGGAGACGGCAAACCCACGGGAGATGCGGACTTCGGAGACGGCAAACCCACAGGGGATGCGGACTTCGGCAAAGGCAATCCGAATGGTTTGGGCGAGGGCAGCCCCACACTTTGACTGGACAGACTCTGCGCCGTATTTACAGAACCATCCTGTTCAACATCGTATGCAGGCAGATTGGATTCCAGCCCCACATCATCCATATCAAGAGATGCCATCGCCTCGGAAAAGGCTTCATCACTCAGATTGAACTCAAATCCGTCATCCCCCGGTTCAGGTTCAGATGATGGAGCTTCTGTATTATTTAAATGATTCAACCCAGATATCAGATTATTGATGTCACTCATGCTCAGAATCCGCAGTCGGTTGGCCAAAAGCCAAATCCATCAAACACCATAATGCAATGTCATACACTTGTCTGACAATACACCAGGACATACACATCCAGAATACCATAAATCGGGATTTTTGAACAATTTGAGAGTTATCCGTTCCGACAAAATCCCAAAGACAGCGGCGGCCGTATGGAATAGGCCGCCGGAGCAGCCGTATGAAATAGGCTGCGCACCAAAAAAAAGCCCCGAACCATGCGGCCCGGGGCTTTCCAACCAGCGTTATGAATTACCAGACTGTGCCGAAATAATCATAAACATTGCGGACGAGATTAATATCGCGAATGATGTACTGGAGATCATATTTCTTCATTGCCCAGGTGTAATAGGCATTCAGATATTTCTGATACTCCTCGGTCTTCTCATAATCAGCATTGTCCCAATTGACATAATCCTGATACCGGATAACCGTTGCCCAGTATTTGTCAACTTCCTCCTTGAGCGCATTCGCCTTGCGGATCATCATCGCAGAACCGGAATCAGCAAAGAGCCTGTTGTTGCTGTAGTTCCATGCAGAGAGCACGGGCTTGTCCTCAGGATTACAGGTTGTTGCATATTTGTGGAACTGTGCGATGTAATCATCCGTCGTTTCGGCTTCTTCGCGTTCGTTGGCTGCGAAGATTTCACCCGTATAGGGGTTCTCGAAAGAAACCGCGCGATAGCCGCTGGAGGGTGTGTTCTCCTGTCCGGAACCCTTACGATAGAGATTGAACTGATCGTAGAAGGTCGGATCCATGCCAACAGGACCGGTCAAAAGCGTACCGTAGATGATCATGTAGAATTTCTGCGACAGGGACGGATCCATCTGGACACGATAGGCAATGCTCGTGCACTTGCCATCGATGCAGGTCTTGCCTTCACCGCAGGAACCGGCGAAATTCGTTGCCGAACATGCGCTGACGGAACGATCCAGCAAATTGTTCCATTTGTCGACCGCAGCTACGCATTTATCTGAATCAGCCTGGAGTGCGTTGACCTCAGACGTATACTGCAGATCATTTGCATAGTAGTTATAATCCGCATTGCTGATAGAATCAGGAACACAGGTATAGAGCTTTGAATTGTCGCAGGCATACATAGAGTCAAAGCTGACGACCCGGGAACCGGCCGGACATTTGACATAATCGACGTTGTCGAAAATGGCCCAGCAGTGTTTCTTGGCAGCTTTTTCATCCGAGCAGGCAACCTGGGGATCGTTCAGACCGCAGTACATCTCGGAAGCACCTTCGAGCAGCGCGCACTGGCTGTCATCATCACAGGCACCGAACAATGGCACGGAACCAACACCGGCATACTTGTTGAACATATCGACCGTTTCGCCCGTCAGCGGGTTGAATTCGATCTCATCCTTTTCGTTTTGAGCACTGTAATATCTGATCTTTGCAAGTGCAGGATATTTGAGCGTACCCGTAATGGTTTCGTCGCCGTTATAGGTCACGGTTTCCGTTCCGCCATTGCCGTCATCCGTTACGAGAACCGGGCTGTGAATGCTGTATTCTTCAGCCATCATAGCGTTGGTCAGCGCAATGGACTCTTCCGTAAAGTAGTCATACAGGCCGAGCGTGTAGGTACCCATATCGCCGGAATCCGCGATAATGGTCGCCGAATTGTCGAACAATGCACGAATCGCATAGTACGACGTGTCGTTGTGCTGGAGTTCGAGTTCATACTGGCTCCAGTCAAATCCTGCATTGACATCGTATTTCTGGAAGCGGCGTCTGCCCTCGCCCTGACGGACATAGAAGTATTCTGCATCATCACCGCCGCAGCGGGAACGACGATAGAATTCAGACGTTTCCTGACGCGCATCGCCATCCGAAGACAGACCAAAGAGCTCGCCTGTATCCTTGCGTTTGCAGTACAAACCATATTCCGGCGTCGCCAGAGCTTCGGCAAACAGGTTGAACGATGCTGCAGCTGCAATTTCACCTGTATCATCGATCAGGTTGGCATACTCACCAAGGACATCATCCAGCGTGTTGCGATCGCCGACGTACCAGCTCTGGAAAAAGTCAGACAGTTTGAAGAAGTCACGACCATAACCCCAGGATGCGGCATCCGAACTCCACCATGCACGACCGCGGGCAAAATCGCGGAACCAGTAATTCGTGCGATAGTCGCGCAGAACATCATTGAACTGCTCAATGTAGTCAGCACCGTGATCGAAAACGTGACAGCTGCGCAGAGCACCACGGTTGTCGTCCGTGCAGAACAGATAAGGAACGCGGACCATCAAATCCTGGTTGGCAAGATAGTTGTCCAGACGGACGACCTTGCGGTTGTGGATGAAATCGTAATCTCCCATCGAAGCAAAGAAATCACGGAAATGAACGAGTTCGAGATAAGGCTGACCGACAGAGGTCTGATCGTCAAAACGGCTCGTCTTGGTCGTATCCGCATGCGTCAGAATATTGTATGCGAGCGTACCGAGTTCCGATTTGAGCTGATCACCGGCGACATTGCCTGAACTGTCGGAAAAGACCTCGACCAGACCGTTCGAATGATTTGCCTGGCTGCCTGAGGTAGTACCGGCACTGTATGCATACAGAATGGCGGCATGGTCATATTTGCCGAGACCCTGGTTGTCATCCGTATAACCGGAGCTGTAGTCCATGATCGACGAATACTGATAGCCGAGCAGGCCGCCGCGAAGCTGTGCATCGCTGTAATCATACAGGGCATAGATATCACCCACTGTCTTGAGCGTGCCATCTTTCCAGAAAGCCTGATCGAGGGAATGATCGTATTTGCCGCGAAGATTCCAGTAGCCATCGAAATAGTTCATCGAGTCATACGAACCCGTATGGTTGTGACGAAGACCGAAGCCATGGCCCATTTCATGGAGTGCCGTTGCGCGGAACACATCTGCACGAATCTCATAGAAAATGTTGTCATAGTCATCGCGATCTTTGTATTTGTCCATCAAAGCCGTGTACTTGATGTCGTAGCTCGCAGTGTCATTCTTGAAACAGAATCCCTTGGCCCCAAGAGCTTTTTCGATCTCTTCGGACATCATCATCGTTTTGTAGCTCATGATGTTGGCAAGCGAAGTCTCGTTGAGGACTTCATCACTCAGATTCGCTTTGCCGGAACGTTTCATGATGTTGTTGCGAACTCTGGATTCCATGTCGCTGGTAAGCAATCCATCATCGATCATCTTCTTGATCTTGTTGTCGACGGCAACATAATCAAATTTTCTCAGATTCTGGATCTTGTTTTTGCGCTCCAGACGTTTTTCGCTGCGCTGCATCTGTTTGGCTGCCGAATTGAGTCTCGCACTGCGAACCTTGTCGGACATTTTCGACAGCTCGACAAAGCGTTCGCGGGAATGACGGGCAGTCTCGATGGCTGCATCGTTCGCGCGCACACCTTCAGGTGTCAGAACGCCTTTGGCGAATTTGAGCTTGTCGACCAGAATGCTGGCGATTTCGTTCATCGGGGCAGTATAGACGTGAGCCTGTGCAGAAATCGTACGTCCCGTCAGAGGATCCGTCGAACTCGGGCAATATCCGAGCAAGCCGACATCCTGACGCTGGTTGACGAGCCACAGGAAGTTCTTGCGGAAATCGCCTTCGCGCGGTGAATAGCCTGCATTCGGTGCAGTCGCACCGGGATTGTTCTCGTTACCGCAAACCGGATTGTCATCGGGACGAACCGGAATATGGCAGACTGCAAATACATCAGTCTCATTGCCTAAAAGACCTTTAAGGATGTTGTAGTCAATTGTGGTGACCAGATCAAACTGCATCCCATCATACGGAGTATTAAGCTGCGGATGCATCAATACCGTATTGTTCGGATGCTGCATGATGTAGACCGCACGTTTGAACGCAACGTTCCACTCATCAATGACCTGTTCGGACATCTTCGCAAGTTTCTCTTCCTTTACACCATCGAAGATGTAGTAGGGAATCGTACGGACGACACGTTGTTCTATCGGCGTGAAAACCTTGTTGCCTGCGCCATCCACCGTATACGAGTTCAACCAGATATTGTGACGGTTGGCCAGTTCGATACGACCGCTGTTCATGAATCCGAGTTTCGGATCATACGTGTAGCGTTCCGTACGGAAATAACCGAAACGGTTCATATCCTGGTTCGTGTATTCCAGTGGCTCGTAGATATTGGCTGCATCCGCATCACCAAGATCCTTCGCAAAGCTCGTCGCTACGCGGACTTCCGTCGCAGCATACATGTCGCTCCAGGTATAATTGTAGTAGTAGTACAGAATATCCCAGAACGAGGGGTTAATGACGTACGTCGCAGGTGCATCAAAATACACGAGCTGGCCATTCGCATCATACTCAAAGTACGGCTCATTGCGTTCATCACCCTGGCCTATCGATGCCTGACGGCCAAGCTCATACTCGGTCTCATAAACATACGTCAGCTCAAGATTGACTATCGGGTTATCCTGCCATCTCACGCGCATATAATCGCGCTCGTACCACGGACGATCCGACGTGTTCTCGCTGATCACGTTCGATTGCTCGCCCGTCGAAGGATCGTATTGACGCTGGACATCAAAATGTGACGTAATCGGGAACATCGCAAGGACATCGCCCTTGTAGTTCTCACCATAAATTTCTTCGTAGTTAATCAGGCCATCCACTTCCAGATTCTGATCATCCGCACCCGGAAGCGTCGGATAGCTGCGATATGCCATCAGGTAATTCTCTTCTGCAACGAAAACGACTTTCTGCGTTTCGTTCATCAGACCTTCAAAAACCTCAAGCCTTGCACTGCCTGGAACTTCAATAATTTTCTGATGCATCCACCAGGATCCCTGCAGCAAATCCGCCTTGCGAATGCGGTTGGGCTCTGTACGATCAATATCGCCAATATCCTGGGCACATCCTGCGGCAGCTGACGCCGCGAGCAACGCTGTGAGTAGCGCACCCCTTTTAAGATTTCCCCTCATAATTTCCTCCTTGTTCTCACTATCTCGCAAAATCGTTTGCGATTTGCATGTTATAAGGTCAGTTTTATTCGTTTTAAGACTCGTCCCCAATCGCGCTGGCGGACTATATCCCATTCGCACCCACATACAGAATCAAACGCGTTTTGTCGAGACTTATTTTCACTTTTTTCGAATTTTATTTTGAACCCCTTTTTTGAGCATTCTCAAATCTAAAGGATCTAAGCATGTTTGAGGGGAGTTTTAAAATTCGTTCGTTTTTCAATTTTGAATAAAATTTCAATTTGATTGCGATACAAGAATTTTCAACATAACTGTCGAATATTCTACGCATCCAAAACGATTCACGTCTCTACGATGTATACACACCCTGCGTCAACTGTTATTTTTTTCGTACTAACACATCAACCTACATGTAAATTCACAAAACAACCAATATTTTGATTATTATTTCCAAATCACAACATTCAAGTGAATTTTATTAGCATAATCACAAAATTCAAAACTGATTATTTATTATAATGATACCCCACCCATAATGATACCCCACCCATAATGATACCCCACCCATAATGATACCCCACCCAT
>JAFRYG010000066.1 GCA_017441205.1 Pseudomonadota bacterium | reverse complement strand
AGCCCAGTGAGCAACGGCCAGTCACGAGCCGGAGCGCCGACAGGCGCGGGAGACGAAGTGAATGGCCGTTTGCGAACTGCGGCGAGTCTTTTCGCGCTTTGCAGCGCGGGAGCTTATTTTGTACGCTTCGCGGCCGGGGGGGCCGAGACTCGCACCGTCCGGTGAACGGTGCGAATCGCAGAGCCCAGTGAGCAACGGCCAGTCACGAACCGGAGCGCCGACAGGCGCGGGAGGCGAAGTGAATGGCCCTTTGCGAACTGAGGCGGATCGTTTGGAGTAGAGATAGCGGGGCGTTGCGGGCACTCCCGCAGTGGGGGGAGGCGCGTATTTGCTTGCAAATAGCGCCGTGGGGGGCGATGCCCCCTCACAAAAAAAAATCAGAGGTTCCCTGTGAGGCGAATGTAATACCCGATTGGGAACGTTTCGGGTTTAACAATTGACCAACAGGTATGACGAACGACTGAATTTCTCGCATTTTGAGGATAATATGTGACATAATGCACTTCACTGTAAGGAGGGTATCATGGCTCAGAAAGAAGAGGAAAAGGCAGCTGAAAACAGTTCGAAGGATTCAGCGAAAACATCGCAGTCTCAGTCTGTAAGCAAGAGGTCATTGAAAGCGCTGAAAACGGGGTGGCAACAGGAGTTCGAGGCTTTGAATGCTTCCGACAGGCAGGCCATGCTGTTTAATCTGATGAATGACCGCGTCTATTGGCGGCTTATTGATTTGATTCGCAGATCTCCGGAACGTTTGACAAGCAGCCGACAGACGTATTCCGATCGTTGTATCGGCGGTGAAGAGCTTTGCAGTTATATGGGATTTCGGCAGCCTGAAGGTTATTCAGAGCTATGGCTTAAGGAGCATCATGTGCCGACGCAGATTGAGGCTCGTGGACATCTGGATTTGCTGCAGGCCCAAATCGATGCTCTTCTGGAACTGAATCCGGATATTCCAATCTGCTGCATTCAGAGGAATTTCGCCCTGGCGCCCCTTGAGCTGGAAATTCTGGCGACGCTTGTGGCTTTTTCATCGATCGAAACGCTGCTGCGTCTGGCGACGGTCGCCTGGGCAGATTTTTCTGTTCGTCAGCCGACAGTGACTTTTATCTGTCGTCTGTTGTCGGATGAAAAACATGGCGGAAATGAGGTATATGAAGCGTTCTCTGAACGCGGGACTCTGCGGCGGATGCGTTTGGTCATTGCCGAAAAAACACAGTCTTTTCCGAACTATACGCCCAGGGCGTATGCTGCGCTGTCCGTGGAACAGAGCGTCATTGATGCATTTATGGGCACGCATCACCCGGATGATTTGCCAGTTGATATGTTACTGCACAGTTCCGGATTGAATCGGCGCGCCCTCATTGTAGATCCTTCGGTTCGCGAAGAAATTGAATATCTGATGAAATCGCGGTCGATGCGGTTGATGCTGATAGGTCCGCAGCATGCGGGACGCCGGACTGTCATCTGTTCGATGGCGCGTCGGAAAAATGTACTCGAAGTCGATGTCTGTCATGCGCTCGAACAGAGTGAGAATATTTCGATCGACGCCAAAATTGCGCAGATCATGCGCGAGGCGCTGATCAATGACGCAATTCTGATGCTTCGCTTTGATGGCATAGAGAATCGCGAACAACTTCTGGGACGGTTTGGGGAATCGGTAGCAGCAATCTCGCGTCTTGCAGGCGTGTATCCTGGCGAAATTGTAATTCTGGCAACGCATTCCAATTCGATTATTGAGATGGCGTTTGAACATCTGGCGACGGTACGCATTGTGAATCCTCCGTTTGAACAGGCTTGTGAAATCTGGAAACGGGCATTGTCGGCGAGTGTCGAAAGCGAGGAACTCGAACACATGTCGACGATGTTTTCGCGCAATTACAGCCTTCCGATTGGAAGTATATTCAGCGTGGTTCGGGATGCCCTCGAAGAAGTACAGGCAGTCGGCGGCGAGTATTTGAAATCCCATCATATTCTGAATCAGATTCGAAAGAGCTTTCGCCATCAGCTGGGGACGCTTGCGGAGATTACAGTCAGTGATGTACCGCTCAGCGGTGTCGTGCTTCCTGTCCAGGCGCGATCACAGGTCGATGAAATACTGGAATACGCAAATAATCTGCACAATGTACTCGAAACATGGGGCTTTAAGGAACGTTCTCCCTACGGCAATGCCCTTTCTATCCTGTTTTCGGGGCCTCCGGGAACGGGAAAGACACTTTTGGCATGTGCGCTTGCCAATGAATTGGGTAAAGTGCTTTATCGCGTGGATTTGTCTCGTATTGTGGACAAATATATCGGTGAGACAGAGAAAAATCTGGCCAAAATATTCGACGAAGCTGCCAAAGCACAGGCGATTATTCTGTTCGATGAAGCGGATTCCTTGTTTGCCAAACGTACAGAGGTCAAGTCATCGAACGATCGCTATGCCAATCTGGAGATCAATTTCCTTCTTCAAAAGCTGGAATCCTACAATGGTGTGACGATTTTGACGACGAACCTTTCCAAGAGCATTGATGAGGCATTCCGCAGAAGGATTCGCTTTATCATCGATTTCCCGATGCCCGACATGCCTTCCCGTATTGCGCTCTGGAAGCGAATGATTCCGCCCAATGCACCGATTGCTGACGACATTCACTGGAATTGGTTGGCCAGAACATTCGAAATGAGCGGCGGTTATATCCGCAATGCTGTGCTTAAGGCCTCAATTGCGGCATCTGCAATGCACAGTCCGATTACAATGGATCATCTGGTCAAGGCGGCATCTGCCGAAGCGCGTTCAATGGGTAAACTGATGCGCATTGAGGATGACGAAGATTATGAATATTATGATGACGACGATGGAGGATATCGCGAATAGCGGGAAAAATGCTTTCCTGACGTTCCTCAAGGGGGATATTGCCCAAAATAGGCCACTTCCAATAAATTGCTCTGAATGAATGGTTTATGGATTACGGCTCAGAGCATATTTTGGATAAATGGAGATGATTCCAATCGCAGGGGGCTTAAGCCCCCTGAAAAAAGCAACTCTTAAAAGACCAATACCTTGTCTTTGCCTTTTTTCTGAATCAGATCATCGATGTATTTGAGTGCATCCCTGCGTCGTTCCTTAAAACGTTCGAAACTCTTGAGCTCTTCTTTGGTCGGATTGGGAAACAGGTGGTGCATCAGTTCGTCGGGATCGAGAGTCCGGAGGTTTTCGACCATATCCTTGCTGAACATTTCGACCATGTTCAGTCGACGTACGACGCGGGGAGCATGCCATGCCGGAAATGCAGCATCGTTGTCAATCGCAATGATTCCGCCGGGATGGAAGTGGCAATTCGCGCCGAAGTTGTTTTGTTCTCCCGCAAATCTGTCCCAGTTGTTGCTCAGATAATCCATGAGAATCATGTCTGAAATCTGATGAAGAATGTCGCGCGTTGTAAGGTTTCCGGCGTATTCGGTGAGGGTACCGAGATGTTTGACGGCATCGGCGCGGCCACCCGAAAGAATGGCTTTGAGGAAAGATTTGACTTCCGGGAGATTTGCGTCGGGATTTTTCAGATAGGGAGACCAGACACTCGTGACTTCGATGGGAAATCCGGTAAACGGAGAGATCCATTCCTTGTAGCCGACGTAGAGGTAGCTCGAATTGCCTTCCTTTGCCCAAATCAAATGCTCGAATTTGCTGCGATAACCGCTATTTTTGCTCGAACCGGATGCATTGTAGAGGGTATTGAAATTCGATTTGCTGAAGCGTGCAGGACGTGTGACGGGAATATCAAAGCTGCATCCCAGAATCTGGCAAATCCGGTAATAGGCGATGCCTGAACGATACATTGTCTGGCGCAAATCCTGATCCGGCTTGAGCGCGGCCTTTGCGGATTCATCGGCAGAATCCGTGTATTTAAAGGAAACGGTCGAACCGCCGCCAAGTGCGGAGATGGCATTGGTTCCGTGGGGCTGCACTTCTTCGTCCATCGTATGCGAGAACAGGGGATCGGATTCGATGGCTTCCCAGAATTCTGATGCATCCTTCGATTTTCCCGAGCGCAAATTTTTGAGTGCCAGTTGGCGAGCACTTTTATGGTTTCCGGATTCGGAAAGCATTTGGACTTCAGTGAGATGCAATTCAGGCGGTGGTTCAGGCGGCTGCTGCGGCTGGGTTTGAGTCGTGGTGACGGATTTATCCGGTTGTTTGGCTGCATCTGTCGGAACTGAGCCGGAAGGATTTCCCGTGGATTCTGCGGGGCTGTCGTCCTTAACCGGCTTTTGTCCTTCGAGCTGTTCTGGCTGTGCTGCACTTGAAGGAATCGGTTGTTCCGGATTTGAAAGTCCCTGATCCGTGTTCTGTGGGGCATGCGCCTCAGGTTGAGCGGCTTGCGTCTCAGGTTGAGCGGCTTGCGTCTCTGGTTGGGACGGTGCAGACAGGGAAGGATTCGATGCTGCAGTTTCGGGTTGATATTCTGCGGCCGTTTTCGTGTCGGACGTTCCCTTGGCCGAAGCACACGAAATCAGAAAAGCCGAGGATAGTGCCAGAACAGAAATCTGCAGTAATGTGTGAATATGATGCATGCCAATAAAACCCGTAAATCGTACGAAATGAAATATGTTGTTGTTTTTCAGCACCAAGCCGGACGCATTTATACGCGTTTTGGGGCATTGTGGGCAAGATGCGCGAAATTGAATTGATAAATATGTTTCATTATTGAATAATACCGCCCGTTTGTGATGGCATTAACAAGGAAGCCATCCTGACAGATTTTCATAACCAGGAGATGCAGAATGAAAAAATTAATGGGTTTGTATTGTGTGGCTATGGCCGGAATGATTTTGGGCTGTGCTTCTTCCGGACAAAAAACTGAATCCACGGAAACTGCGGCTGATGCTGCAGCCAAAACAGAACAAACCGCCGAAAGCGCAGCTTCGGATGCGCCGAAAATGGCTCAGATCGCACCTGAATGCAGAAAAAAAATCGTCAAAATGGTTACAAAACAGGAAGGCGGACAGCAGTATCTGCTCGATGACGGAACGCTCTGGCAGGTCATGCCCGATGCATCCGTGAAACTCGTCAAGAAACTGCCTGACGGCGTCGATAATTATGCCCTCATTCCGAGTACTGACGTCATTATTCACTATTATCCCGACAAAATCATGCTGGAGCATGTCGAAACGGGGACGGAGTTTTTCAAACTCAAAGGTGAACCCTCACTCAAAGGTGTGATGTTTACGCCCGATAACAACGAAATGGGCATTCTTGACAAAGACAGTACCATCAATATCTGGAACGTTCCCGACAAATTCTCGGGTATCAATATCGCCGAACGCGTCCAGGATTTCATGAATCGTCAGAGTCCGGATTATAAGCTTCGTTTTTCGACAAATCCCTACCTCATTTCTTTGGCAGGTCACGGAAAAGCTGTCATGGCATCCGACGATCAGGAGAATAACAAGATCGGTCTGATCTATCTGATGGATGAAGAAAACAACAAGGGCGTGCTCAAAGCCATTGCACGTACGAATGTACATATCTCCCATCTGGCTATCGCACTTTCGGGCAAAACGATTGCAGCAACCGACGTCAATCATCAGCTCTACGTCAGCTCCACCGGCGAGGACAAGGGATTTAAGGTTTATGGCACTGGCTATAAGGATGCAAAGAACGTCAAATTCGTCGGTGAAAATGTTCTCGTGATTGGGGCAGATAAACTGACACTCGTCGATGTTGCCAATGGAATGCAGCTGTGGACGCACGATGTCAAAGCCATTTCTTGCTATGCCCCCAGCAAGGATAAAGTATTGTGCAACACAGGCGATACCATCGAAGAAATCAACGGCAATGATGGCAAACTCGTTCGCACGCTCTTCTTTAATGATAAAAACTGGGGTGAGCTCAAGAAAGACAATGCACTGGGCGGTACTGCGGAAGCCAGCTGCCTGGTTTTGAAATAGATACGCACCTTACATATCCATTATATAATTGTTACGCCCCAAAGGGGCGCTGCATAGCTATCATTCAGGCAGTTCCGCTGTTGCGGAGCTGCCTTTTTTATTAAACCACAGAGGTACACATTAACCTACAATGTGGTATGGATATATCGGATTTTGGCTTAAAATAAGGTGATTTTTGTTGTTTTTCATGAAAAACGGGTTGTCATAAATGAGGGTCAGTGTTATTTCGCGCTTATGTTTTCTTTGAGGCTCATTGCAATTGGTGATTGGCCTTTTCCATTCTTTTTTCCGGAGATGTTCAAATGACAGATTCGACGAAACCAAAGAAGCATGTCAGTGTATGGTGGTTTGCTTTTGGGTATTTTGCAGTTTACATTCCTTATTCATTCTTTACGAAGATGGTTTCGGGCGGTCTTATGGCCAAGGATGACGGGCCGGAAATGGTTCAGGCCTGCTTGTCCAAAACTGCGGATTATCTTACATGCCCACTGCGTGTGAACAGCTTTGAGTGGCTGCCACCGACGATTATGGCATCCATCATCATGATGTTGATCTTTATTACCTCGATGCGCTGGTGGAAATTTGCAACGCAAACTTCTTTTAAGGTTGGCGGCCATACGCTCCCCCGTCCACGAATCTGGACATTGTTCTCAGGTATTTGCACCGGTCTCGTCGTCGTCACCACGACGCTGGCCTATACAATTGATGGCGTTTCCATCGTATTTGCCATGCTCCTGATGCGAGGCGGTATGCTCATCATGTCGCCGATTGTCGATACGATTTTCCGCCGCCATGTTCGCTGGTTCTCGTGGGCTGCACTCGCCATGTCTTTGCTGGCGCTGCTGATCTCCAACTTTGGTCCATACGCTTTCGGCGATGCGACCTGGGGCGAAAAAGCCCTGATGAATACGATGCTCGCCATCGACCTTATCGTTTACCTTTCGGCCTACTTCTTCCGTCTTTCGTTTATGTCGAAACTCGCCAAGAGCAACAACGCAGACGATACGAAGAAATTCTTCGTCGAAGAGCAGATGGTTGGTACGCCCTCCATCCTCATCATCCTCTTTATTGCTTCATTGTTTGCACCCGGCATCGTCGATAATCCGTCTGGCCTCGACAACATGCTCAACGGCATTCATGCTGGCTTTACGACATTCTGGTCCCGTCCGGGTATCATTATCGGACTCGCCGTCGCTGCCGGTATTTTCTCACAGTTCAACGGCGTATTCGGCAGTCTGATTCTGCTTGATCCATCTGAAAATGCCTTTGCTGTTGCGATCAATCGTTGTTCTTCGATTCTGGCTGGCGTGATTGCATCACTTGCAGTTGCTATCGTTTTCGTCAATGATTTGAAAGATCAGCCTTTGATGCCCGATGTTTATACGTGGGTTAGCGCGGCATTCGTCGTTGGTGCTCTTCTCTTCCTGGCTCTGCCCAAGATGTTTGCGACGCTTGAAAAACAGAGAAAAGCTGCTGAAGCTGCTGCAGCTGCTCCGCTCGGTGAAGCAGAATCCGAAGAATCCAAATAATCTTTATATGGCTGGGGTGCGGCGCTCTGCGCCTCAGCTTGCTATTGGCCTGCGGCCAATACGCGCGCTTAAAGCCGCTATCTGACGTCGTCAGATACGCGGCTTTTTTTGATCTGTTTAACGCATGCGGAGATAATGACCAATGAAGTCCATTTGCCTGTTGCTGAATAAAATGCCTACATGTGGTTTAATGTAGTTTTGATATAATGGTAGGTAACCAAGGGTTACCTCTAGCTCCCATTCCCACCCGCCGACTCGCCGTCCTAACCCAAATTACCAGCGAATTTGCACACCGCTCCCTTTCCGGCGCTGAACGTCGTAAAAAAAAAGCATCCCGATGTGCCCGGCATGTACAGCGCTTCTGTATCATGTTCTGCGTCCAGAAAGCGTAATCCAGTAAGCCGTCCCTCGGCTGTCTGTACATTATGTATGGGAATTTTGTTCGCGTCAGACAAATCCGGATGGATACATGCATCACTCCATAATGAATGGAAGGAACATCCTTCGATCATAGTGATGCCATCGAGGCGGCAATTGTTACATTTTTTTTTTTCATATGGATGACTGCAACGAATATTTTATTCGTGGTCAGTGGGGGGATTATGTTAAAAGACCCTTGTGTGGCTCCGGCAACGCGCCGGAGCTTTTTTCATTTTATGGCTTAAACAATAAGGAATATGACATTGAGTGAAATGAATAATCCTGATTCAGAGCACAATTCCTCTGGTAATGAGGATTTGTTTGCTGTGGATGAAAAGAAAAATGAGTCGGATGTTCCCCTGGTATCGGAGGACAAGACGGTTACGGATGCCGACGAGAGCACGAAAGAACCCGAAACCTTTGGGGAGGCTGTAAAGGCAGGCATCAAGGAAACCGTCGATATTTTCAAGGCATTTGTTCATGCCCCCAAAGAGATCATTGGTATCAATATCATCAATGTTTTTGAGGGGATGGCTTATTTCGGTATCCTGACCATTCTGATGCTCTATATGATCAAGAATGTTCTGGTGACGAGTGCTCCGTTTGTCGATATCAAAACACTGGAAATATCGCAGTTCAAGGCCTGCATCAGTCCGGAATACATCGGTGGGTGCATCGATGTCCATGCGGGATGGATCGTGAGCGGTTTCATTATGCTCATTACGTTCTCGCAGTTCTTTTTGGGCGGTTTGTCCGATAAGCTCGGTCCCAAGAAAATGCTTGGGGTTTCATTGCTGACGCTGTTCATTGCCCGTGCAATTCTCGGATTTTCGGAGAGTTTCCTGGCCTCTTCAGGAACTGGTATTGGATCGACATTCTTCTTTGTCGTCTGCGCCTGTCTTTGTTTTATGGCACTTGCGTACGGCGTATTCAATCCGGCGATCTATTCCCTGACGCGCATGTATTCCAACAAGAAAACTTCGGCGGTTTCGTATGCGATGCTCTATGCGGGGATGAATCTCGGGGCATTCATCATTGGACTCATTTTGCCGCATATCCGCAGATTTGCAGGCGATGAGCTGGATGAATCCGGACAGGTCATTTCGCAGGGCTTTATGCCCGGGACGAACGGTTATTCCGGGACGCTGATATTCCTTGCGGGATTGATGATCATCGTGTTCGTCCTCTATTATGTATATATTGTTCGGTCCAAGACGAAACCGCTGTATGAAGGGGATGATGAGGATGAAGAAAAAGCCAAGGAGAGCCAGGAAACGAAGAGTCTTAGTTTGCTGGAGCGGATTAAGGCTCATCCTCTGCTGAATGCGAAGTTCTCGTTCTTCATCTTTATCCTCATTCCGGTTCAGACACTTTTTGCGTATCAGAACATTCTGATTCCTACGTATCTTGAGCGCGCGTATCAGGCTTATCCGACGATTTCGGACAATTACGAAACATTCAGCAATCTCAATCCTTTGATCGTATTTTTGTTTGCGCCCGTCATTGCAGCTTTGACAGCAAAGAAGGATGTTTACAAGATGATGATCATCGGTACTGCCGTGATGGCATTACCGACGTTCCTTCTGGGGTTGGGAACGACACCGCTGCTTTTCCTGACGTTTGTCCTGATCGGTTCGATTGGTGAATCCATGTGGCAGCCGAGATTTTTGCAGCATGTTACGCAGATTGCCCCAAAAGAACGTGTCGGTGCCTATGTTGGTATTGCGAATTTGCCGTGGTTCCTGACGAAATTCATCGTCGGTCTTTATGCGGGATTTGCACTCAACGGATTTGTTCCCGATGCAAGTACCGGACTTGAGCAGCATCCGCAGACGATGTGGCTGATATTTGCATGCATTGCAATGATTTCACCGGTGGCGCTCTTTTTGGCTCAAAAAT
Source organism: Pseudomonadota bacterium (assembly GCA_017441205.1). Classification (GTDB taxonomy): domain Bacteria; phylum Myxococcota_A; class Bradymonadia; order UBA4248; family UBA4248; genus UBA4248. The sequence continues at coordinate 27,246 of JAFRYG010000066.1, read as the reverse complement.
GGGTCAATTCCCCCAATGCGAAGAAAGAAGAGACTGCGTCATCTGCAGCAGAATAAAGCAAATGCGGCGTATTGGCTTTCGGAGCCAATAGCCGCATTGAGGTCTGCGTATTGGCCCAAAGGCCAATAGCAGACATTTCCCAAGAAAAGCCGGGGATTGGATCTTCCATTCGAAGAGAATCTGGATATTAAATCACAATTCCACTCAGATGATCTATTTCGTGCTGAATTATCTGAGCTGTCCATCCTGAAAAGCGCTTCTGATGTGATTTCATTTCCCTGTCCTGCCAACGGACTTTAATATACCGGTATCTCTTTGTTTTGCGTTGGCCGTCGAGGCTCAGACAGCCTTCGGTGGTTTCGAAACTCCCGGATTTCTGTGTAATCTCGGGGTTGAACATCTCCATATATTCGCCTTCATTGTCAAAAACGATAATGGCTTTGGGGATTCCGATCATATTGGCTGCCATGCCAACACAGGCATCGGCATGCGCTTTCAGCGTCTCCATTAAGTCGTCAGCGACAGATATGTCACCGGTCGTTGCCAGAGCAGCTTTCTGCTGCAGTATTTCTGTATTCCGGTTAATTTCCCGAATCATGGCTACCTCATATCGTCGGGGAGTTTAAGACGATGTGTGCAATACAAAGGTGTATTTTACGTGTGCAGCGTTTATGCGCTGCGCGAATACCGATAGTTGCGCAGTTCCCTCTTTCCCCGCGTTTTAAGCGTCTATTGGGGGCGAATGGCGGATGCGCCCCAAAAGGGGCGCGGGTGCCTTATGTATCGCAGATCCCCCCGTGTAATGTTCATGGAAGGTATTCGGGGATAACTGTATTGCTGCTATGCACGGATGCGGCGACGGAGCGGAACGAGTCCGATCATGAGCCCCAGGAAAGCGAGTGCCCATCCGTGGGAAGTGCTTTGCGAGATGCTGCAGCCGGCGGTTTCAAGTTTTCCGTTTTCGTCGGTAGCAAGTGGTTCGGTCAGGTGAACGTTGACATCGTAAGAAACCGGAACGCCGTTGATCGTCGAGGTCGCGGTGATGGTGTAGTCACCGGCCGGGAAAACCATGGCACCGTCAGAGAGAATGCATTCCCACGCGCCGGTTTCGTCGGAGACGGTAGAGCATGAGGCTTCGTAGGCATTGCCATCGTCGGAACGAATGACGACCGAAACGGGCGTATTCGGATTGGTGTCGCCGCTGACGGCCACGGAGGAATCTGCGCTCATTACCGCCCCGCGGGCGGGGGATTTGACGATCATTTCGGGCGTTTCTTCGGGAACGACGGGTTCGATGGCTTCGAACGTGATGTCGCGTTGCGTGGACAGACCTTCGTCATCCGTAACCAGAACATGCATGCTGAAAATTCCGGGTTCATCGGGTGCCGTCAGGCGGATGGCGCTGGTCGTGGAACTATCGATCAAATCCCATGCTACATCACTTGACCACCAGGAAAACCAAACTTCGCCGCCGTCCGGATCGTAGGAAGCTGATGCATCCAGTTCTATTTCGGTTCCGGTCGTTACTGTATCCGGATAATCGGCCAGAATGATGATGGGACGTCCATCGTCAGAGATGGTGCATTCTCCGGAATCACACAATCCGATGTAGCAATCCGAATCGGATGAACATGATGTCATGCATGCCAGCACGGAATCATGGGAACAGCGGTAATTGCCGCAGCTGATTTCCTCGTGGGTACAGACGCCTTCCTGACAGGTATAGGTGGAAAGGGCGTTGTTCTGGCATGAAAAATCATCGCAAGCAGTTCCATTTTTGACATTCCGGAGTACGCATGTACCGTCGACACACGCATTTTCCACGCAGGCTTCTGTCGAAGGATCGCAGATGACGTGCTGCCAGCCGAAATTGTTCTGTTCAGGATCGCAGTATGTGCATTTGTCGCCGTCGAGTCCCTCGCCGGCTTCATAGCAGATATTGCCGATTAAGCATTTATCTGCCGTATAACAAAGGTTTTCGCTGGCGTGGAATACGTCGATGCGTCCCATATCATCGACGGATGATGTACTTGTCGACGCATTGGGGGCGGCGACGATGAGATCGAGCCAGCTCGCTTTATCGAGCTGGGCAACGGCAATATTGCGGCCGAAATCATCGTTGATTTCCATCGGGACGGTGGAGGCATAAGTCCAGTAGGGTTCGTGGCTGAAGATGCTGCCATCGCTGGTACCCATATAAACATAGATGAATGCGTTTGAACGCTCGGAACCGCTGGTTCTGAAACCGGGGGCACCGACGATGAGATCATCGAAGCCATCCTGGTTGACATCGGCGACAATGACTTCGGAGCCAAAGCGAGCATGGCTTCGGTCAGAAACGGCAGACCAGAGGGGGGCGCCATCATCGAAGGGCATGCCGGCACCGGGATTGGTGTAGGATCTTACGCGACCTTCGCGTTTTTTGGTCGTCTGGTGCATTGGTTCACCGACGAGTAAATCGAGATCGCCGTCGCCATCCAGGTCAGAAAAAGCAACGGTTTCGATGGAACTGCCCGTATCACCGATGATGGATGGACGCGATTCGACGAGCGCGCCATCGATGATGTGATAGAAGTGAATGGCACCTTCTGGCGCGCCTTCCACGGATTCCGTGTGATAGAGGTTATCGACGACGACGAGTTCAGGCGTGCCGCTCTGATCGAGGTCTGCCACAAAGATTTTGTTGCCAAATCCCTGAGTTTCGCCTGTCAGAACGAAATCCGGCGTCAACTGAATGCCATCGGCTGTGCTGATGAGGGAGCACAGATTCATGACGACGCTGACAGTCGTATTTTTGTATTCGTAGGTATCGCTGTCGATCGGTGTGGACTGATAAATCAAATCGACGTTGCCGTCATTATCGATATCCGCAACAGTCAATGCTGTTCCCATTAAATCGAAATTTTTTGTTCCATAGAGGATTTTTCTCGTTTTCGTATTACGGATGGTGCCGTCGGTCGAATAGATGATGCCGAAAGCTCCCCGGAAGCTGCTGTAATATGTTGGTGCCGAAGCAATGATCATGTCGTAGGGCGCAATTTCGGGGCAGAATCTGCCGACTGCCAGGGCAGCACCATAATTCTCGTTGCTGAATTTGGGGGACAGAACGTAGCTGTAGGTGCCTGAATTTCCGTAGCGGACATCGACGCTGCCCGTCTGAACCATAGCCCCCTGAGAACTGACGATATCGGGAACGCTGTCGCTGTTGATGTAGCCAACGGCGAGTGCGCGGCCGTAATTCATGTTTGCAGCGGGAGCTTTTGCCTGGAGCTGCATGGATGCATTGTCGCCCCAGGGGGAACCGCCGATTTCACCGAAATTGCGAACTTTGAGTGCAGATTCCTGAGCCGCGAAATCATTTGATGCAGCATCAGGGGATGCAACATCCGCGCTGCAGCCGGCAAACAAAACGGCAAGAACAGAAAGATATAAAAAGCCCCGTTTATCCATAATTCCTCCCGAAGTATGAGAAACAGACATGATCGTGAGTGCACTGAATCAAAATGATGGGAGTGCTGTAAAATCCACATGGAATATACATACACGAGAGATCAGTTTAGCATTTTGATTTCGGAGTATCACAGTATTTTTTGTGTTTAATAAAGCGGACGTCAGACGGGACGTCCGCTGAAATGGCAATATGGTGTTTCTTTTGGCTGTGTACGGCCATTGTGTTGATCATAGTTTAGAGCTTTGAGTTTTGAGCTCAATGCATATCCACACTCTTGTCATGCAGAGCCGTTCTATTTACTTATTGAGTTTGAGAACATCGACAGAACCCGTCGTCGAGTTCAGAATGAGCAGCTGCTTGCGATGGGGATCATATACGGCATCAATGGGACCCTTGGCTGAGGTTTTGGAGTTTGCGAGCAGATATTTCGTCTGTTTGTCTCCGTCAAACCAGGTCAGTGTATCATTGTTGAAATTGAGTACAGCCAGCTGATCGCCGAGATCGACAGGCGTGGTCAGACCGATGGAATCGTCGGAAATGGCGATTTCGGTCAGAGCAGCATCGGGTTTGGGGACATCTGCAATGGCAATTTTGTAAATGACCGGTCGCAGACCGTCGCCAATATAAAGGATTTGGCTGCTTTTGATGGGTCTGCCGAGGCTGGCGTTGCTGGCGCAGAAGGTATAGAGCGGTTTATTTTCGCCAGTCGTCGAAAATGACGGAATATCCCACATATCCACGCAGGATTTTTCGGGTGGAATGGTTGTGGATCCGAATGTAATGACGCCGGAATTGATGGTCAAAAGCCAGTCATTCAATGGGCAGTAATCGATGAATCCTGGATTCTGCGATGACGAAGTCAGGGCAATTTTTTCGTCGTTTTTGGTATGAAGGTAGATTTTTCCGCCGGTTTTGGATGGATCATCATAGTTGTATTCCGAGTCGGCGATATAGAGGTTATCGTTCATTGTATAGATTGCAGTCGGAGCAACCAGCTGATCATTGATGGTGACCGGTGATTTCGGCGCGTCATGAGGGTATTTGATAACGGCATGAAGTCCCTGGGCTGCGACATAGAGGGCTTTGGCATCGGCATGGGCTGCATACGGAGATGCATTCTGGCCAAGGTCCACGTAGTTCTTTTCGACGGCAAAATCAGTCAGATGGATGCGGTGAATCGCATTGTTGCCGGAATCGACGACGTAGGCGTAATTGCCGTACATCGTTATGTCTGACGGATAGGCCCCCAGGTCATCGATCGATTTGACGGGAATCAACGGCAGTTTGGCTTTGATGTCGTCCGTGAGATCGCCAAAAAGATAGATGGGATCGCCGGTTTTGTTGTCATCGCCGGTTTTGTTGTCGTTACCGGCCTGGGTTTCGTTGTTGGTGTCGGAGTCATCATCGGAACATGCAGAGAATGTAAGACCGAGTGCGAGTGCGATGAATAAAAATTTTATTGAGCGCATGGGATTCCTTTGAGGAGAAATAAAATAATAAGCAGGGGCGTATTGGGCTCTTAGCCCAATAGTACCGAGGCAGATGCGTATTGGGCTAAAAGCCCAATAGCATCGCCCCCCTTAATAAAAAACGTGCATTCAGATGACTGAATGACCTGCAATTGATAGCACCATAAATGGGTTAATTCAAACGGCGAGTCGTTGTGAAAGAATTGGCCGGATAATGGTTAATGTTTTGAAAAAACTGCGTTATAATATTGCGCCTTTGTATTTTGGGGTGTTTTGCTGCAGTGTGGTTATGGCCGGTTCTGATAAATCTGTTGAATATATTCATATTGAGAATGCGACGGAGAATAATCTGGCGCATGTATGTGTGGATTTTCCGAAATATGCATTTACCGTTGTGACGGGGCTGAGTGGTTCGGGAAAGAGTACGCTTGCGTTTGATACGCTGTATATGGAATCGCGGCGTCGCTATCTGGATACGCTTTCGATGTATGCGAGGCAGTTTGTGGGGGCGATTCGCAGACCGACCGTTGAAAGGATAACCGGGCTTTCGCCGTCGATTGCCGTCGTCCAGGGGACGGCGGGCAATAATCCGCGTTCGACGGTGGGAACGATCACGGAAGTCTATGATTTTATCAGGCTTTTGTGGGGGCGCGCCGGCGTTCAGGTCTGTCCGAAATGCGGCATTGAGGTTGCGGCGACGACTCAGGAGGATATCGTGCGTCGGCTGATGGCGTGGCCCGAAAGGACGAAGGCGATTTTGTATGCGCCAATCGTTCAGCAGCGCAAGGGTATGCATGAAGATGTTCTGAACCGGCTGAGAAAATCGGGATTTTCGCATGTTCGCATCGATGGAAACATGTGCGATCTTTCTGAGGTCGGTCAGCTCAACAAGAATATCCGGCACACGATAGAACTCGTCGTTGATCGCGTTATCATCAAGCCTGAGGCCGGTTCCAGAATCAGTGAGAGCGTGGGGACGGCATTGATGTATGGAGATGGATTGTGTCTGGTTGAGCGGCTGTTCGAGGGTGCGCCGTCCCAGATGCTGATTTTTAGCCAGAAAGCGACTTGTCCGAGATGCGGAATGTCTTTTCCGGAATTGTCGCCGGATATGCTTGCCTTTAATAAACCAACCGGAGCTTGCCCCGACTGTCATGGCGTCGGTGTCGAAACGATCATGCGTCCGGAATGGATGATTGGTCGTCCGGACGTTCCGCTGATGAGTTCTTCGGGGGATAAGGTCTGCGGATTTTTGCCGCTCGTCGGCGTCGAAGATGACGAGGTTTATGAAAAGATCGCTTCGATGACGAAGGCCGCCTGTAAAAAAGTGAAGATTTTGCCGTCGTCGGACTGGAACAGTTTGACGGAAAGCCAGAGGACGCAGTTTCTGGACGAAATATGCGACAGGATGATCAAGGTGCTTGAAGATGGCGACTGGCCGGCATTTTCGGATCACCTGAGTGCGTTTTGTGATGAGATTCCGTGTCGCGGATGTGAGGGAAGCCGCCTGAATATTCATGCGCGTCACGTATATTTTGCCGGCGAGAGCCTTGCATCGATTCAGACCAGAACGATCGATGAGGCCATCGAATTCTTTGAGCATGTGACGACCGGGGATCTCGAAGTGGTTGCGGCGAGGATCGTCGAAGATCTGATGCCATCGCTATTGGAGCGGCTTCGATTTGTAGCGCGCGTGGGGCTTGGATATCTGCAGCTCGCTCGCGGTGCATCGACGCTTTCGGGCGGCGAGGCTCAGCGCGTGCGTCTGGCCGGACTCCTTGGCAATGGTCTGACGGCAGTTACCTATATTCTGGATGAGCCCTCAATTGGACTGCATGCGCGGGATCAGGCGCGCCTGATAGGAGTACTCAAAGACCTGCGCGATCGCGGCAATACCGTGGTCGTCGTGGAACACGACGATGCAACGATGAGAGCCTGCGATTATCTGATAGATATCGGTCCCAAAGCCGGTCGAAACGGCGGAAATGTCATCTATGCCGGACCTGCAGACAAGATTTCGAATGTGACGGGGTCGATGACTGTCGATTATCTTTTGGGGCGCAGATGCATCGAAGTCCCAGCCAGCAGGCGTCCGACCGACAAGGGCTGGATAACGATAAAAAATGCCCGTCAGAACAATTTGAAGAACATCGACGTCTCGATTCCGCTTGGATGCATCGTCTGCGTGACGGGTGTGAGTGGTTCCGGGAAATCGAGTCTGATCAATGATTTGCTGCTTCCCAATGTACGGAATTACCTCGCCGGAAGACCGATTCGACTGCAGTATTGCGATGGAATCGACGGCATTGATCAGATTGGCCGCATACTCGATGTCGATCAGAGACCCATTGGGCGTACGCCCCGTTCGAATCCTGCTACCTATACGAAGGTTTTTGACCTGATTCGCACTCTGTTTGCGGCGATTCCCGATGCCAAAATGTACGGCTACAGCGCATCCCGGTTCAGTTTTAATGTCGCTGCATCCAAGCAGGGGGGACGCTGCGAGACGTGTGCAGGGGCCGGTGTGCGCACGATAGAAATGAAGTTTTTGTCGAATACTTACGTGCCTTGTGAAGATTGCCACGGAAAGCGCTTTAATGAGGCGACGCTGCGCGTGCGCTATCTTGGACGCAATATTGCTGATGTTCTGGATATGTCCTTTTCGGAGGCGCTGGAATTGTTTGCCGGACAGGCAAAAATTGAAAAAATACTAAAGGCTGTTTGCGACGTCGGTCTGGGATACATCAAGCTGGGGCAGCCGAGTCCGACGCTTTCGGGCGGAGAGGCTCAGCGCATGAAACTGGCCAGGGAAATCGCCAAAACGTCCAAGACAAAGACGGTGTTCATCTTCGATGAGCCCTCGACGGGATTGCATGCGGATGATGTTCGGCAGCTGATTCAGGTTTTGGAAAGACTCGCCGATCTCGGCCATACCGTCATTATTATCGAACATAATCTGGACATGATTAAGACAGCGGATTATGTGATTGATGTCGGGCCTGAGCCAGGCAGGGACGGGGGTAGGATCGTCGGCACCGGAACGCCCGAAATGATCGCTTCCATTCCGGAGTCTCATACGGGACGCTATCTGCGTCCGCTTCTGGGAATGCAGAATTGAAAAACGGTTGCTGTTCAGAATTGAGTACAAAAAACTGAGGAAAACTATATGGATGAACAAAAAGATAAAAAAGAAGCCGAGGTCATCAAAACGCCCGACATATTGGTGTCGAAATACCGATATCACAAGCTGCTCGGCGAAGGTGCCAACGGCAAGACCTGGCTCGCGCGAAATATCCTGACGGGTGAACTGGTTGCCATAAAGTCCCTCAAGCTCAGCCAGAGTGAGAACTTCAAGAGCTTTGAGCTGTTCCAGCGCGAAGCCGAAGTGTTGGAAAGCGTCCATGTTCAGGGCGTTCCGACGTTTTATGAAAGCATCGTTTCGGATGAGGCCGGCGGGGAATGTTACATCATTCAGGAGTACGTTCAGGTTCCCGCGCTTCAGCAGTACCTGAATGATCACATGGTCTTCAGGCAGGAAGAAGTCCTCATGATCATGCGCAACGTCGCCATTATCCTGAATGCACTGCATACGGCCTATGTACCGCCGATCATTCACCGCGATATCAAGCCATCGAATATCATGTGCGCACTGGATGATGATGGAAAGCTGCTCTCGCAGCTCTATCTGATTGATTTCGGGGCTGTGGCCAATCCTCAGGCTAAATCCGGAGGTTCGACGATTGCAGGTACCTACGGATATATGGCTCCCGAACAGATGCTCGGTGAATGTACGCCTGTTTCGGATTTATATGCACTCGGTATGACTGCGATTCACCTGCTGACCAGAGTTCCGCCTTACGAGATCGAATCCGATGGCTTTAAAATTCATTTTGAGGAAGTTCTTAAGGAACATGCCCCCGAAACGACACAGGGCATGAAAATGCTGCTTTCGGAGCTCGTCGATCCCAATCCTCAGAGCCGAACGCCGAGTGCATCGGAACTCATTAGAAGAATTGATTACGTCCTCTCGGGACTGGCACCGGACGGATCCGAAATCGAAAGCCTCGAAGCACTTGAATGGTATCAGTACCCGCTGTATCCATTTAAAAAGATGTTTCGTGCTTTTTCCAGATTAAAGAAGCGTTTGGACGATAAAGTCACGGCTTATAATATCAAAAAAATGGAATCCAGTTTTGTTCCCGATCCCTCCTGGCTTGAGACGGAGGCAACCATCTACGCATGCAATTATCGTCTGACCAGGTGCGTTGAATATTATTTTACCGTCAGGGGATATGACAGCGGTAAGAAAAAGACGGAAGACAGATTATTTATCGGCCTGACGCCCTTTGACGATATTCCCGAATTGGCGAGAACGGATGACTGCTACAAATATGTTAAAGTGCCTGCCAAAGGTACCGTTCAGTATAATCCGGAATTTCCCCGTTTTAGTATTATGCGGAGAATTGATGAAAAATACATCGAGGTAAATAAAGAAAAAAAAACGATAAAAGAAGTCCCTCTGAACCAATTAAGAACCAATCGTACAAGCAGATAGGAAACAGCTCATGTCATCGACAGAATACGGACAAAAAGACAACCGCGATGCAGAAAAAGGTCAAAGATCAAATAATGAACTGGGATCAATGGAAGCAGTACGCGGTGAGTACGAGAAATCGGAACAATACGAAAAGATAGGGGAAGGTCTGGGTTCTGAAAAGACGGATAAAGACCTGAGCGCGGGATTTGCTGAGCAGGTGCTCGAAAAATATGAAATCCTCGAAAAAATCGGTCAGGGGACACAGGGAAGTGTCTTTCGGGCGCGGAGAAAATCGGATGACGTGATCGTCGCTATCAAGCAGCTGCCGATTGGTTCCGTAACGACCTGGAAGGAATACGAGCTGTTCCAGCGCGAAGTTGCTGTGCTTTCGGAGCTCAATCTGGATGGCGTGGCCAAGTTTTATGAAGCTATCGAATGCCTCGAAGGAGAACGGCCTGCGGCCTACGTCGTTCAGGAGTTCATCGAAGGCAGAACGCTGGATGTCATGATGAAATCCGGCTACCGGTTCAGTCTGACCAGGTCTTTTGAGCTGATTCTGCAGCTCATCGATATCCTCGAACAGCTGCATCATCACGATCCGCCGATCATACACCGCGATATCAAACCATCGAATATCATCATGCGTCCGGCGCAGGGGGATGGGTTCGATCTTTTCCTGATCGACTTCGGTGCTGTGGCCAATCCTCAGGTTCAGAGCGGTGGTTCAACGGTCGCTGGCACTTATGGCTACATGCCTCCGGAACAGTTGATGGGACGTCCGACCGTCGAAAGCGACATCTATGCACTCGGGGCGCTTTGTGTTCATCTTTTGACCGGTCTGGCTCCGGTAGATCTGCCCATCAAGGATTTTCATCTCGTCTTTGAACCCTATATGCAGAACATGCCGGTTTCGGTCGTCAATACGATCCGCGCCATGCTCGATCCCAGCATCGAAAAACGGCTTTGTGATTACGATAAGCTGCGTTTCATTTTTGATGCCTTCTATCACAGCAAATTCGATATTGAAGGAACGAATGCCGTCATAGAATATCAAGAAAAAGCCGGCTTCTTCAAAAGAATGCGCATGTATCCCGAGAAAGCCAAACAGCGGCGGGAATATAACAAACGTGTGCGCGCAGTTCATCATTTGTGTCAGGCCGGAAATCTCGAAGTCTGGCAGCGTTTGCCCGAGCAGACACCGCGTCCCCTGCCATGCTGCAATAAAAGACTGATCTTCAACGACCATATTCAGTTTCGGCAGGATTTGATAGAACAGGGAGACATGTTTGCCTATTTTAAAGCCAGCGTCTTTAAAAGTAAGGGCATTCCTGTTGCTCTTATTGGTTTGGGTATTCTGACTTTAATCAGCTTGTTCATGGGAAGCTTTGCTGCTATGTTCTGGTTCTCACCGCTGGTAGTCATGGCCGTCGCATTTGTGAGCCTCATGGTGGAGGATTCCAAAAGACTCGTCAATATTCAGGGAATGCTCACCAAATGGGGAAGCGACAGAAGACCTGTATATGATTTAAACGATAAGGATATTCTCGATCTCATTCAGAAAGGACGCAAGACGATTGCGACGATAACTCAGATTGAATTTATCGAATCCAATCCCGGCGAAGTGGAAGCCATTACGTTTAATACCGGCGCCGTTCGTCAGCTTGTCTATGCCGGTGCCCCCAGAATCCGAATCCGATATAAATTTAATCCGCCCGATGACAGCAATCCCAATGATCTGATTCATCAGGTCGTCGTGCACAGGCTTCCGCCGGATAACTGCAAGCCCGGTGAGCCGCTGCCTATTTTATATAATATTGATCGGACTTCCGGCGATGAAAGCGTCACCTCCATTCCCTATCCGTTCCCGCTTGATGATATCTGTTCTGCTGAAGAACTCGTATCTGTGTCCCGCAGTCGTGTCAATTGGGATGTGATTTTATCCGGTAAGGATAATGGATCCGAAATCGTGGATGAGAACGGCAAGCCTGTGCATGAATAAATATGTTTTGTTCTTCAACTGTATATACAAAATAAGGAGCATTTATGGATAATAATATAAATAGCGATAAAGACTCCCGCGATGATGTAAAATTGGACGATATGAAAGAAGAATCTGCCGGTGCCGCAGAGGAATCTGCTGCCGAAAACGGTGATGAAAAGTCCGGCGATGAAGAGAAATCTTCTTTTTCTGCGGAATTCGAGGAAAAAGCCGGAAAAGTACTTCGCGCCGTCGATACCATCCTCGACAGCAACGACAAAATCCGCAGCGTGTGCAAAAAAATGAAACGTCAGGTCCTGTTCGACGACGATGAAGAAGAGGACGAGAAGGTCATTTTTATGAATGTCGGCAAGCGGATCGTTTCGTATTATTCCGATCGCGCCGGGATTTCCGGCGGTATGGCCGGTTTGCCTTCGATGATTCCCGGTATCGGCATCGCCATCGGACTCGTCGGGGCTTCGGCTGTCGATATCGTTCTGATGCTCAAGTTCGAAATTGAAATGTCACTCTGCCTCTGCCATCTGGCTGGATTTAATATCGATGACGCGCGCGATCGTCAGCTCGCCTATACACTGGCTACCGTTTCTTCCTACGATATCATGACCAACCACGATCAGGCTGCTGCCTCCAAATCCATTATTGGTGCGGCTTTCTGGGATTATTCCCTCCGCGAACTGAGCAAACACATGATTGCGATGATCGCCGGCATCCTGTGCATGCATTTTTCCAAAGGTCTCGTTCGGGCCCTGCCGTTCGTCGGTGTCGTCGTCGGCGCGTCATTCAACAAAATTATGACCAAACGTGCGGGAATCTGTTGCCTGGACGCACTTTGGCTGCGTCGGCACCTGATCTCCAAAGGCCATTCCGAAGATAAGGATGACCCCGTCTATGATGCGGAAATTCTGGACTAGTTTTCAGACCTCAGAATAAAGGATTTCAAATGACAGATACTTCCTGGACATCCAAAATATGGAATGATTCCCATCCCTCTCCGAAACACGAGGTGCTTTGCCGGCATTGTCAGGCCAGAAACCGCGTACTCGTTTCGCGAGCAGCCATCGAACCCGAAAAATTCATCTGTGCTCAGTGCAAACAGCCTTTGTTTCTGACGCCCGACGAATCGTTTAAGTCGCTCTCTTCGCGATCTTTCGAGCATAAGCTGGATGCCGGAACCCTGCGAACCCTGCGCGCCATTCCCGGCGTTTCCGTGCTCCTCAAAACGCTGTTCAAACAATTCAATGAACGCGCCTATCTGTACAATCTGACGGCCAATGCCATTCGATGCAGCGAGGATCAGTTTCCCGAGCTGGTACATATCGTCGATTGTGCTTCCAGCCGACTGGATTGCCACTTCGATTACAATTTGTTCTTTACCTCCATGCCGTTTTCGAATGCATTCACGAGCGGTGGATCCGAAGCTATCCTGTGCTTCAGCACGGCGCTGCTCAACCACCTCGACGATGATGAGCTCGTTTTCGTGACTGGCCACGAACTCGGACATCTGATGTCCGAACACATGATTTCACGTCTGCTGCTCGAAATCCTGCTCTCAGGCGGCCTGATTGCGCTGCCCGAAATCGCTCGCTATCTTTCGCTGCCCATTCAGTTGGCCCTCTTCAAGTGGATTCGCTGCTCCGAGCTGACGGCTGACCGTGCCGGCCTGCTCGCCTGCCGCAATGTCACAACTGCCTTGAATTGCATGATGAAAATGGCTGCCGGAAACGATCCGGGGGTGACGAAACGTACGACGCTCTCCCTGCCCGCCTTTGTCGAACAGGCCTATCAGCTCAAAAAACAGGATTCTGATCTGATGGATTCTCTGATTTCTTTGTTTTTTATACAAAGACAGACGCATCCTTTCATTGCATGGCGCGTGCTGGAACTCATCGATTGGGTCGAAAACGGAAATTATTTCGATATATTGTCTGGTAAATATATATAATCCTCGCTATTCCTTTGTGGAAAATGCACGCATTTCCCACAAAGGAATACGCTCGGTTTGCGCCTCTCTATGGCCTGCAGCCATACGTTCGGCGTGGTCTGTGTGGGTATGCGCGTGCTGCCGCGGGATTTTTCGCGTATTGCCGCACGTTCGGGTGCGGAAATAGAGGCACAGGGGGCAGCTGCCCCCTGTTATCAAAAATAAACGATTGGGTTTATCTTTGTGCTGATTTGCGGCGGCGCAGAATGCCGAGTCCAAAGATTGATGTCAGGAACAGCCACAAAGCAGATGTATGCGTCTGGCCATTGCCGATGGAGCAGTCATTGGAGACGAATGAAGCGGAAGGATCTCCATCGCTATCATCATCGCCATTCTCATCCGTGTCGCCTGAATCTGTTTTATCCTTGTCTTTATCTTTGTCCTTGTCTTTATCTTTGTCTTTATCCTTGTCATCCGGATTTGTCTTGTCATCCGGATTTGTCTTGTCATCCGGATTTGTCTTGTCATCCGGATTCGTCTTGTCACCCGGATCTGGGGTGGAGGAAGGCTCGATGCATTTGCCCATATCGCACTTCTGACCTGTCGGACATGTGCTCATTTCGTAAGAGCCCTGGGCACTGCACGATTTGATTGTGGTATCGTTTTCGCAGGTTGCCGGTGTGCTTGCAGTACATTCCTTATTGTCGATGCATGCGCCGCCGCTGCAGATTTGGTTGGCACCGCAGGGGGCTTCCTTGAAGCGGTTGTTGTCGCAGATGCGGATGGCATTGCCATGACAGGTCGGTGAAAATGATGCGCTGATGCAGTCTATGCACTCGCCTTCGTAGCAGATTTGCTCTGCGCCGCATGGGGTATTGACGTATTTGCCTTCGACACAGGTCTGAACATTGGTGCCGTTGCATTTCGGGATTGTATCGGTGCAGGTGGTTTCGCTGGTGTCCTGGCAGGTACCGTTCAGGCAGATTTTGGGCGCAACGCACTGTGAGTAGCTGAAGCTGTTGTTCGAGCAAGAGCGGATGCTGTCTCCGACGCAATCGGGAACAAAAGCACTCGTGCAGTCGACGCACTCACCGTTGCTGCATGTGCGGGAGCCGCAGCTGGAATTAATTATCTGACCGCTTGCGCTGCAGGAAACGGCGTTGTTGCCGTCACATGATTTGGGCGCATTTGGATCGCAGGCGGTTTGCAGTTCACATTTGCCCTGCGAGCAGATTTCGCCGCTGCTGCAAGGAACATTGGTGTATTTGCCGCCCGAGCATTTTTTAATGTTGTTGCCGTCGCAGAACGGTGTTTCGTTGTCGAGGCATTCGACGCATGCACCATTGCTGCATTTATTCGGACAGGACTGTTTGATGTATTGTCCGCCTGAACAAATTTTGATGGCATTCCCTTCGCACTGTGGCTGTTCTGTTCCGAGACAGTCGATGCACTGGCCATTGCTGCAGGCGTTGGAGCATGTGGTCTGAATGGTGTATTTGCCGCCGACGCACTTTTTAATGTTGTTTCCTTCGCACTGTGCCGGTTCGGAATCGCTGCAATCGACGCATGTGCCATTGCTGCATGCGTTGGGACAAGAACTCTGAATGGTGTATTTGCCGCCGACGCATTTTTTTATGTTGTTTCCTTCGCACTGTGCCGGTTCGGAATCGTTGCATTCTGAGGGGTTATCTTCGCAGACGCCCTGTTTGCATGTTGCCGAGTCGCCGCAGTCGGCATAATCGTATTTGCCGTTGATGCAGGATTTAACCTTATTGCCGGAGCATGAAGGCTGTTCGGAGAAGTCACATTCTGCAGGCGTGCAGTTGGGGGCTTTGACGAAGCCTTTTGCGCGTGCAATCATCGTGGCAAACTGCATTCGGGTAATGTTGTCATCCACACAGAACGTGTTTACGCTGCATCCCACCGTGACACATTTGCTGGCCAGCGCTTCGACACCTCTGAATGCCCAGTGCGTCTTGGGGACGTCTGCAAATGACTGAGAGGCATTCTTGTAGCTGTCGATATTGTACAAGCCTGCTGCAAGGATGAGTGCTGCCGCGCCTCGCGTGGCCGGATTCTTGGGTTTGAAGCCAGTCCCGTCGCCGTTGACGATGCCCTTTTTCTTGAGCTGTGAAATATAATAACAGGATTCCGGTGTTACTGTGCCGGATGTTACATCGGGGAAGGGATTGTCACAGGTCTGGTTGCTGTATTTGAATCCCATGAGGCGTCCGACAAAGATGGCGGTCTGTTCGCGGGTCAGATCGCAGTTCGGACAGAACATGAGCGGCGAATCCTGGCAGCCGGCGGTAATATTGTTGTCTTTGAGTGCCACGGCAATCTTTTCTTCATCCGAACCGGCCTTGATATCTTTAAAGACACCGCCGCCGGCAATTTCTGTTGCTTGGCATTTGCAGGAACCGGATGTGCAGGTAAGGCCGGTCTTGCATGTACCGCACGAACCGCCGCAGCCGTCATCGCCGCATGTTTTGGATCCGCATGAACACTGGCATTTGGCGCCTTTTGTTACGTAGTCCAGGGGATTTTTGTGGTTGCTGTTGACTCTGACTTCGAAATGAAGGTGAGGACCGGTGGAACAACCTGTGTTGCCGACAATACCGATCTGCTGACCGCATTGAACGGTATCGCCCTGAGCAACGTTGATGGATTGGAGGTGCAGGTATCGGGTTTCTTTGCCATCCTTGTGAGTGATACGCACCTGATTGCCGGCGCTGTTTGAACAGCTTGGGCATGTACCATAATACGAGCTGTAATTACAGTGGACTGCACCCGAATTCACATACGTGACCGTACCTGATGCCGCCGCAACAATGGGGAATCCTGAACCACACGCGATATCAATACCACTGTGGAAATAGCCATTGGATCCTCTGGGGCCATAGGGACTCGTAATATTCGTGCAGCCTGGGAATGGCCAGGCGAGGCTCTGTGCACTCGCTTCGGATGCGCTCAAGACACCAGTCGCACACAGGCCAAGCGTCAGAGCTGCAGTCAAAAAGGTTTTTCGATTGAGTTCTGTTTTTTTCATAAACAACCCCTTGTGAAAAAACACGCCCGTTAAAGAATGAAACACAATAAACCCCAAAAGACAAAACACAATTACCAAAAAATTGTCAATTTTTTTCAATGATGTCAAGGAATATCACTAAAATCACATTAAAAACCAACATGATGGGGGTAAGTGAATGTGGGATATAAAAAACACGTTGCCTTACTCTTCAACGTGCTTACGCTGTCACTCACTTTGGCCGGAACGACGGTTCGATTCCGATGTTTTCTGTGAGATAGAGGGAGTTTGCGGATATGGAATTAAGACAGCAGCGTTTTACGGGTGAGCGCGCTCTATTTATGAGCCGGGATTTGCATATCGCAGACTCGATCTTTGCCGATGGCGAATCTCCCCTCAAGGAAAGCCGCAGTATCACAATCGACAACTGTTCTTTTCAGTGGAAATATCCACTCTGGTATTGCCGCGATATTGAGGTGAAGAATTCGTCTTTTTTTGAGATGGCGCGCGCCGGCATCTGGTACACGCACAATGTTTCACTGACGGATTGTCTCTATGAGGCGCCCAAGGGATTTCGCCGCGTGGAAGGACTGAAACTCGAACATGTCGATTTTCCGCATGCAGATGAGATGCTCTGGCACTGCAATCAGATCGCAATGCATCAGGTCTCTGCTCGCGGCAATTATTTTGGGATGAACAGTTCCAATATCAAAATTGATGGATTTCATCTCGTCGGGGATTACAGCTTTGATGGCTGCAAAAATATAGAAATTTCGAATGCCAAGATGATATCGAAGGATGCCTTTTGGAACTGCGAAAATGTCATCGTTCGGGATTCCTACATTTCGGGCGAATATCTGGGGTGGAATTCCAAAAATATAACATTCATCCATTGCACGCTCGAGAGTCTTCAGGGGTTCTGCTACATGGAGAACGTCGTATTGCGCGATTGCAAAATACTCAATACGACGCTCGCTTTCGAGTATTCCACGGTAGACTGCGAAACAGAAAGCGTCATCGACAGCATCAAAAATCCGATCTCCGGACGCATCGTATGCGGCAGAGCCGGGGAACTCATCTTCGATGATCCCGGCATCAGGCGAGAAGATACCGTAATCGTGGAAAATCAGAAGTAACCGGGAGATTCAGGTGATGTACAATTTTGATGAAATAAATGATCGCCGGAACACGAATTCCTATAAATGGAACATTAAAGAGGGGGAGCTTCCGATGTGGGTTGCCGATATGGATTTCAGGACGGCACCGGCAATCATTGAGTTTCTTGAACGCAAGGTTGGGGAAGGTATTTTCGGATATCAGGATATTCCGGATGCCTGGAACGAAGCTTACCAAAACTGGTGGAAGACGCGGCATCATCTGGATGTCGAACGCGACAGCCTCATCTTTTGTACGGGCGTCGTACCGGCAATTTCTTCGGCAGTGCGAAAACTGACGACGCCGGCAGAAAAAGTCATCGTGCTGACGCCGGTGTATAATATATTTTTTAATTCAATATATAATAATGGCCGGAATGTCGTCGAATGTCCGCTCAAATATGCGAACGGAAGTTATGACATCGATTTTGAGGACTTCGAAAACAAACTGAGCGACCCACAGGTGACGCTGCTCATATTCTGCAATCCACACAATCCCGTCGGAAAAATCTGGGATCGCAAAACACTCGCCCGGGTCGGCGAATTGTGCGATAAACATCATGTTCTGGTAATTTCGGATGAAATACACTGCGATCTGACCGACCCGGGAACCGAATATGTCCCATACGCCTCGGTTTCGGAAACCTGCAGAATGCAGAGTGTGACGTGTATCGCACCGACAAAGTGCTTTAATCTTGCAGGAATTCAGACGGCAGCCGTCA
The DNA here is from genome assembly GCA_017441205.1 of Pseudomonadota bacterium. Taxonomy (GTDB): domain Bacteria; phylum Myxococcota_A; class Bradymonadia; order UBA4248; family UBA4248; genus UBA4248. Next base: position 8,965 of record JAFRYG010000066.1, on the reverse strand, counting down.
TGGTGCCGAATCCGGTGCTGCGCCATAGGATTTGGCGCGCACTCAATACGGATGAAGTCGCGGAACCCAATGCATTTGCGATTGGCGCAGCTATCGCTGCATTCACCAAAGGCGGCGAATGGCTCGATGAACTCCGGGAATATTTATATAGAAATAAGGAACTTGTACGCGAATTCATCGAGCGCGAACTTCCGGAGCTCAAGCTGATTTCTTCGCAGGCGACGTATTTGCTCTGGTTCGACTGCAGTGCGTATTCGTATGATTCTGTTGAACTGTGCAGACAGATACGCGAAAAGACCGGACTTTATCTGAGCAATGGGGCACAATACGGACAGTCGGGCAGATCGTTTTTCCGGATGAACATCGCCTGTCCGCGAACGATGGTACTGGATGGTCTGGAACGGCTTAGACGGGCGCTGATGATGAATTCATAATTCATAATGCATAATGCAAAATGCATAATTTATAAGGCTCTGTTATACGAGTGTGGATACAGGATGAGCTTATAGCTTATAGCTTTTAGAAGTGGTCAGCAATTACCCGATGATTTAGCAAAGACCTTGCTGATTGCATAACTTCCAACTCCCAACCGATGCGCTTGGAGTGAATAGTGAATAGTGAGTAGTGAATGGAAGGACTAAGCACTTCGCAATTGAACGATAGGGGTTTCATGGTTTGTCCTCCGTTTTGGTGTCGGTGTTATGTAGAATTGCCATTTATGAGATAGGCTTGAACAGGTTTTAGGGAACCTCTGAATAATTGTCTGGCGCAACCAAACGATGTTGTATAAACCCGCTCCCCCTCGCCGTTTACGGAGAGGGGGTCGGGGGAGAGGTCAATTGATCAGACCTTCCTTAATATGGGCCGGTTGGTGGCCTGATCTTTTCGATATTGAGCTTATAATCGCCTTTGGGGACCTGCAGATATGAATTGTATGAGTGTATATACAAATTCATGGGATCTGCCATTATCATATAAATATTGATTTCGTCTGAGCATACCTCTTTAGTGGATGTGGATGCATCCACTATACTTGGTGTCGCGATGGCAGCAACACTGTATTTGCTAAAATCGACATGATATTCTCTGATGCACTAGGCCAGCTCAGCGATCATTCTGTTCATGTTTGATTCGTCATATTCGTTCGAATAATTTGCTGTTCTATATGAGATATAATCTGCAATAGATTGGCTTGCGTATCTGTCGATATCTTCATCGCTTGAGATAATATCGATTACAGAATTCTTAAGATTTGTAAAAGCATAGTAATTTGGACAGCGATATATCGGATTCAGATCGACGTAGGGGACTTCTTCACACTCGCTGCATGATAAAAGGAATAGCGATAGTAAGGCAAACGGGTATATCCATTTTATGTTGAGTTTATTTGGAGACATGTTTATTCTTCGTAGTGTGTGTTCTGAAAGCATCGCTTATTTAGAGGGCTTTGCACCCTCAAACAGAACAGATGATGGATGGTTATTGGTTTGCGGTAATCGCTAGTTTTCGTTGGGGCACTTTTCCAGCTTTATCTTCTGAATATGTATTCATCCTTTTCATCTGAAGCGCATCCGGTGAGCGTGAAACTGGCTAATGTAAAAAAAAAGCGAGTATGAACAGCGATGTTTTGGGGCATAGGAATTTCATGGTTTGTCCATCGTTTTGGTGCCGATACTGTGTAGGATTGTCATTAATGAGGTAAACTTGCACTGGTTTTAGTATGGGTCGGTTGGTGGCCGGACTTTTTTGACATTGAGCTTATAATTGTCTTTGGGGACTTGCAGATATGTACTGTAATTGTGAAAATCTGTATGATCTTCCATAATCATATAAACATTGATTTCATTGGAACAAGCTTGCACTTCGTGTGTGGAGGCAGATTGTATGATTACGGTTGATATGGCTGCGATACTGTACTTGCTGAAATCGACATTGTATTGTCTAATACATTTAGCTATATCGTTGATTAGCGTGTTTCTATATAATTCATCAGTCAGTCTTTTTTTTTCATACTCACTTAGATATTTAGAGTTCCTAGGTGAGCAATAATCTTCAATTGACTTTCGTGCATATTTATCAATGTCATCATCATCAGAAATAATATAAATTGAATTGTCAATGTGTCCATAGCTGACAATAGGACAGTAGTTTCTATGTATCAGATCGATGTAGGGGACTTCTTCGCACTCATCGCATGACAGAAGGAATAACGATAGCAAGATAAACAGGTATGTCCATTTTATGTTGGGCATATTTGGGGGCATGTTTGTTCTCCTTGTTGTGCTGTCAGGATTATCTATGGGTGAATTGGTTTCCCCATCTCCATAGAGATGGGGGTAAAATGTGATTGTTAATAATAAACAGCTACGCCCATTTTAAAGCGCCTGTTGGTATCATAGTTTAGTAATTTTCCGATTTGAATGCGATAGATGCCGGAAGTATTTCTCAGGAATTCGAGGACGCAGTAGTTGTTGTACAAACTATAAGTATGAGCGATGACTGTACCGTTGGGATCGATGACGCGCAGGACGTAACTGTTGCCGATCGGATAGGCATAGTTTCGGTGCGCATACGTCCAGGAACCCGAGGTGAGCCAGGATATCGCCACTCTTCCAGGAGATGTTGATTGGGGCATATAATATGCAAGATCGATATAATTGTTGTTGGGATAAGCATCATTTGCATCAGCTAAATTGAATGATGCTGTGTCGTATGTCATCAAGTGAGTTGGACGGAACATTCTTTCGAAATCTGCCCCACCGACACCGGCGGTTGCGCCATGAATGCTATTACTGATTTGATCTGTTGCTCCTAGAAGGGTGATGGCTTTCATGATGGAAGCAAAATATCCATAACCAATGTACTTGCTAGCAAAATTCGCTATCATACCGGCTACGATTGGGGCGGAAAAACTTGTTCCACTAAAATAATATACATTTGAATTATCCATGAGTGTTAATTTGGATAAATAACCTGCTGCAGAGACCTCGGGTTTGGTGTTTCTGGTGTCTGATGGTGCTGTAAAACTTGAAAAATACGACATTTGTGCCTGGTTGATTCCGAAATCCGAATAACCGCCTACAGCCACAACATTTAACCCTTTGGCTGGTGAATCGCATGGACCGCCATTTTCACCATGGTTGCCGACAGAAACGGTTATACTCAAACCGGTATCGTTGACCATATCATCGGCACTTTTATCCCACTTTTTGTATAGATACTTACCTTGATCACGACCGTAGGATAATGAAGCTACCATAATGGGACTCATATTCTGTGGCCATATTCCATACCCGATATCGTTGTATGATGGTAGTTGAAAATCATAATTACAATATGTATAGGAATTTGGAGAAGTACGGCGGTGAATTGTTGAAGTTTTTTTGCAATGATCCGTAGATGAACAACTTCGATATCGTAAATAATTGGGCATCCAGTTTTCGGGCGGGCATTTTTTTTCAGACATATAAATACCCACACCAGAACCTTTTGGATTCTCTGGATGGTTTGAAAATTGATTAATAAAAACAGTGTTAAGAGCGTTATTGAAAGTATCGCTTGCATTTTCTGTGTCTATACCGACAGAAGCCATTTCAATGCCGAGCAATGCATCAATTTCGGTGAGTTTAAACAAATTTTTGGATGGTATGGTCAGTTTCAGCGGAGCATAACCGTCGGCAAACTCATCAAATTCAGCCTTTAAAACGGCAATTTTTCTACGTTTAATGTCATTTATGATTTCGAGGCGTTTTTCGCGATGCAGTTTAAGCATTCTTACCCGATCATCGAAGAGTGTTCTTGAGAATGCATCCATATCTTTAATTGGGGATTCATTCAGGTACATCTGTTCGTTTTCGTATTTCACGAAGTAATCTTTCTGGCCGGTATTATGGAGCGTTTCGTCAAACACGAGTTCCAATTCGAGCGTTTCCTGTTTTTTGGCATTTTCGATGACTTCATTGTCGATTTGGACGCCGTTATGAATTGTAATTCTTTCATTTTCAGGAATATTCTTTTCTGACGTATCGAAATCCAAAAATATTTTCTCATCGTTGATTGTGATATAGCCATTTTGAATGGCTTCCGCCAGATCCCGATCATTTCTAATACCATCGTAATATTGTATGGATGGTTTGGCCTGCAAAGGGTGTTCCACTTCCTGAAGCATCGTTTGCTTGATCTGTGGGCTGAATCCATCGTCACTGCATGCCATTAACATCGCTATAGATAAACCAAATGATAATAAGGTATTCTTTCTCATAAAAGTTCTCCATTTGTCATTGGCACATTCGCGCAATTGTCCTCTATATTAGCTGCAATGTTTGAATTGTCAATACAGTAATTTATAACTATTTTGTTTCCATGGGGGTTAATATTTTTATCATTAAATTCAATAATATATATAATCACCATGGTTATCAAAGATGTTGGCGGTTGTTCGGTGTGGTTGAAGGTGGGATTGGATGTTGTGGGGGACGGTTCCCAAAGCTTGCCATCCAATAGCTTGATAAGCTTCGGAGAAGGATAATATAATCCCTTTGTCCCCTGCAGCATGCGCAACCGGTGGCTATTCGTCCATAATCGTCGAGTTTTGGTTTGGGATGAAGTTTTGTCACCATTCCGGGCAAAATATGTGAGAATCTTTTCACCGTGGTTACGCTTTTGCGGCTCACAGGGATGTGTTTACTCGCTCTTACAGGGTTCATTGGCAGCTAGCGCTACTGTTGGCTGCTCACGTGAGGCCCACCATGTTTGTAATGGCTGCCAGTACGGATTGGCTGGTCGATCATTTTCCGCATGAACATTGCATGTCCGCGATCGATGGTATTGGATGGCCTGGAACGGCTCAGACTGGCACTGGTGATGTAGTTTATGGGGGAGCCTGCTCCCCCATCACCCCTGAAAAGCTGCGCTTTTCTTTGTGGAATGTTGGGGTTTGTTGTGCTGTTGGGTTGTATTTGGGTTCACATGTCGTTGTTTGGGAGCTTTGAGTATTTGAAGGAGCAAGCTCCCTCAATTGATCTGACGCCGATTAGACATCAGTGCGCATTAACAGCTATTCCTTGTTGGGGCATTTCTCCATTTTTATATCTGGCGTGGCTGTGTTGATTTTCTGGCAATATTTGACATTAATCGTGTTCTTATAATGATATGGATTGTAATTATATGTGCTGTAATTGTCTGAAGTCATTATGGGCATGAGTTCAATATCCAGTACTACCTGAAGTTCATTATTGTTTTCATTGGTTGATTTGACCTCTACGGTGCCTGATTTTGAGGAGTAGGTAACGTTTCCGTGAAAGCTGACGTTTGCTATTAATTTTTCATGATTTTTAGGATCGATAGCCAGAGAAGATGAAATATTATAGATTCCTGGTTTATTAAAGTTAGACAGTATTATGCTTCCGTAGTAATTTGGAATGGTTGTATTTAGTTTTGCACAGTCAATATCTTCATATAATAGATATATTTCAGTAGCCTCGTAACAGCCACCTCCGGTTTTAACAATACCATAGTATGCTGTGACCGGGTCGTTTTCGAATACGTATTCATCTTCTTCAACTGAAGTGCATCCGGTGAACGTGAACACGGATTGCAGAAACATTGTGAGGATAAACAGCGATGTTTTGCTTAATCGATGTATCATGGTATGTTCTCCGTTTTGGTGTTGGTGTTTTGGGAAACAATAAAAGAATTACGAAATCACTCGTGTGTTGTTTGATTGACATTAAAATGGGTTGTTTGGCCTGATTTTTTCGGTATTGAGTTTAAATTGCATTGTTTCGGATTTAAATCGACGTTGGGAACTTTATCACACTCGTTGCATGACAGGTGGAACTGCGATAGCAATATGATCAAGTATATTCGGTTTTTGTTGATTTTATCTATGAGCATCGATGAAATCTCACTCAATTTTTGTTCGGAAACATTGAGTATTTGAGGGAGCCAGCTCCCTCAAATGATCTGACTCCGATTGACATCAGTGCGCATTACAAGTTATTCCTTGTTGGGGCAATTCTCCTTTTTTAAATCTGGTGTAGCAGTGTTGATTTCCTGACAATATTTGACAGTAATTGTGTTTTTATAATAATGCGGATTAGAATTTTTATTGGCATTTTTTACTGGATAGAGGGATAAATTCATGTTGATCTGAAACTCATTGTCATTTTCGTCAAATGGCATGACTTCGATTGTGCCTTCTCTTGCGGAATAGGTAATATCACCGCGAAAGGAGGCGTTTGCTCTATATTCATTCTGTGGCTCAGGGGCGAGGGCTGTCGAAGTTGTAATTTTGTAGGTGCCTGGCTTATTAAAATGAGACAGGATTATGCTTCCGTAGTAATTAGATATATTTCTGCTTAATTCCTGGCAAGTAATATCTTGATACAATATATATATTCCAGTCGCCTCGTAACAGCCGCCTCCAGTTTTAATAAATCCATAATATACAGAAACCGGATCATTTTTGAATACAAACTCATCTTCTTCGCTGGAGTCGCATCCGGATAGCATAAACGTGGATAGAACAAAGATTATGAGGATGAACAGCAATGCTTTGGTTAATCGGTGTATCATGGTTTATCCTCCGTTTTGGTGCTGGTATCGAAGGACGGAACTGGCTTGTCTAAGATGATGAGTGATTCATTCCAGTTATTATCCGGAATAATGGAATCAGTTTCGGCTATTGGAATGTAAAAGGCTATACTGTTGGAATGCTTGGTCGTGTCTGGCTTGATTAATGCTATAAAACAAGCGGGTTGAATCTGTGTCTGCGATAAGTCATTCTCCCTCTTTATTGAACCATAGTCATAAATGCCGCATTCAAAACGAGTTGCAGTCATTGCCGAACAATCCATACGATGATACTTACATAGTTTATTGAGGCGGTTATTGAACTCTTCTCTTGAGGCTGTTTTTACTGTTCGATACAGGCTCAATTCCGGCCAGTCATATTTGTAGCCTATGAGTTCACCATTGATGCCGATATTGATGCGTATTTTTGATCCGGGGCCAATGATGTGATAATTACTGTAGGTTCGGGAAAAAATGTTGTAGTAGCCAATAATAATGTTCCTTTCAACATCCTGGTATCTGAGATACAGACGATGAAATGGCTCAATTTTTTCATTTGGTGTGACGTGTATAATTTTATTCAGATTCGTATCGATAAACGTTCTTGCAATATCAGTTGATTTGTCTTTAGTGATTGCAGCCTGATTATTGAATCCAGCTTTTCCGTTGAGCATGAATTGATCATTATTGTTGTAGCTGGCTGAATCCCCTTGACCTAATGTCGTCAGGCTGAAATTGTCGTTGCCGATGGAGTGAAAGTATTCATTATTGACTGCTGTTGCGCTTTTTACGTTTGCTTCGTCCAATAGTGCCTCGTTTAAAGCAATGGTTTCCTTTCTGACATATTTAACATGAGTTTGCAGTATTGGCATATCCATTTCGAAAAATGTGCCGTCTGATGAAGCATTTTGTAAATTTGTTTTTGACTGGAAATCCTCTGCCAATGATGTGCTGCAAACAAAACAACATATTATTATAAGATTGAAGTATGCTGGCTTAGTCATAATATCTTCTCCTGGTCTGTTTTGATGATATTAGTTATCTGTTACTTCTGTTGCGCAAATTGCCAGGTATGTAGGGTCAGTAAGTCTTGGGTAGGTTTTGTAATTACTTAGCTTCATATTGCCGATTCGATTGAAACATGAGTCAGTACGGTTAAATTCATGTGCGTAGCGCCAATCACCGCTAGATGTTATCCTTGGAATATCGAAGAGATAGTCATCCGCTGTATCCAGCCAGGCACTTAATATGGTCTTATTAGAAGCGTGAAGTTGATTGGCAAATGTAGTTCCGAATGTTTGAGAGGTTACAGGATGGGAGTAGTCATATATACCAGCGGCAATTCTCAATCCACCCTGAAATAAGGGTAGCCATCTTGCCTGTACTTCGCTGCTATTACCATCCATTGTGTGACAACTGTACGTTGTAAAAATACTCAATCCACGATTGTTATTTCCAAATTTCATGTGAATTGAGCTGGCAACTTGATATTTATAGTATAGCGATAGTATAAATCGTAGTGGAGAATCAAATGCTCCCCCATGAGTGCAAACCATGGAAATATCAACAGTGTCCAGACCTCCTGAACTGCCATCTGTGCCATCATGATATCGCTCAACAACTCCAAGACCTGTCCAATATATTCGTGTACTATCTGAATAACTATTCATTTGGTTGACAAAACCACCGCAAATTGCATCATGGCCGCTTATTGATTGTTGCCAATTATTTTCATAGTTATCGTCAGATTTTGCGCCCACCCAATGCAGATTTGGATTTGGGTCTGCAAATGCCGCAGTTGCAGCTGCCGTTAAAAGAAATAGAGTACACCCGATTTTTAACCCATTCATAAAACCTCCACCACCAGATAAAACATCGTTTAACCACCAGACCGTCTGGTGTGCGCATACATGCTGTCTTGTTTAGCAAAAAATCAGTTTTTATCAACATAAAATCCATAAATCTTATTTTGCTTTGTTTTGTATGATCATTTCGGGAGGAAGCTAGCAAGGTCATTCGAATTTTGGGTTAGCATTTTAAGTGATCGTAATTATTTGTTTTCGTTAAAACAAATATTTTAATCAACAATTTCAATGATATGTAAAAACACCATGGTTATCAAAGATATAGGCTATTGCGTGATGTGGTTGCGAGTCGCAGAGCCCAGTGAGCAACGGCCAGACACGAGTCGGAGCGCCGCCAGACGCGGGAGGCGAAGTGAATGGCCCTTTGCGAACTGAGGCGAATTGTATCGCGCTTTGCAGCGCGGGTGCTTTTTTTGTACGCTTCGCGGCCGGGGGTGTTCGATTGTGAACACCCCCTACTACAGTTCACAATAGGCTACTCATTTCGTCTCTTTTGCCTATCGGCAATCGACTCATGATTAGCCTTT
>JAFRYG010000065.1 GCA_017441205.1 Pseudomonadota bacterium | reverse complement strand
GACCTCGCAGACATTGGCATTGCAAGCCATCGTGGCATGATCAACTGCGGTACAATGCGAATCTTCAGTACAGGCTACCTCAACCCAGCCACCTTTAGAAGCATTACAAATATAATGTTTGCCATCTGTCGGTTTGGAGTGTGTCGTCACAAGACCCGATTCTTCACATTTATAATAGGTATCACCTTCGCATTTTGTATCGGCAGATGTACATTTTGCTTTGCATTCCGTGCCATCGAGAACGAAATTGCCCGTGCATTCGCAGGCATCCTTACCCGCTGTAACGCTCCAATTGCCTTCGCAGCTTGCGACCTCGCAAACATTGGCATTGCAAGCCATCGTGGCATGATCAACGGCAGTACAATGCGAAGCATCGGTACAACCAACTTCGACCCAACCGGATTCAACTTTGCAGATATAGTTTTTACCATCCGTTGGTTTGGGTTTCGTCGAGATTAGGCCGGTTTCATCGCATTGATAATAGGTATCACCGTCGCATTTGGTATCGGCAGATGTACATTTGGCAGCGCATTCATCGCCGTTCAATACATAATCGCCGGTGCATTCGCAGCCCGATTTATCCGCTTTGATGCTCCAGTTGCCTTCGCAGGAATCAATCTCGCAGGTATTTTCTGCATTGCAGGCCATCGTCGCATGATCAGGTGCTGTCGTACAATGCGAATCTTCGGTGCAGGCAACCTCAATCCAACCGCCTTCGGAAGCATTACAAATATAATGTTTGTCATCTGCCGGTTTGGGTATTGTCGTCACAATGCCAGAATCTTCACATTTATAATAGGTATCACCTTCGCATTTGTTATCTGCGGATGTACATTTGGCAGCGCATTCCTCGCCGTTCAATACATAATCGCCGGTGCATTCGCAGCCCGATTTATCCGCTTTGATGCTCCAGTTGCCTTCGCAGGAATCAATCTCGCAGGAGTTGTTATTGCAGGCCATCGTCGCATGTTCGGGAATATTTGTACAATGCGAAGCTTCGGTACAGGCAACCTCAACCCAGCCTTCATCATCTTTGCAAACATAGGCTTTGCCATCATCCGGCTTTGGAATTGGCGTTAAAACGCCGTCATCGCTGCATTTATAAAATGTATCTTCACCGCATTGGGTATCTTCCGCAGTACACGAAGTCGACGTACAGACACCATCGACATCCGTAAAACCATCATTGCAGGTAATTTTACAAACATTCTCTTCGCAGGCAGCCGTCGCATTCGGATCTGTCGTTGTACAATTCTCGGGAGTACAATCTTCGACGACTTCTTCCTTACAATTGGTCAAATCAAATGTGCAATCGTCCTTGCAAGTCAGTGTGCCGGTATAGATTTTTCCATCATTTATGACGCTTGTACAGGTTGCATCCTCCGGGACAGAGCCATCGCAAACTTCTGAATTGTTGATGATTTTATCGCCGCAGTACAGACAGTTCGTCAGGTCATACTTGCATTCCAGACAGGCCAGTTGACCGCTCGCATGCTCATCGTTGGTCGCTGTAGCACACGTTGCGTCGCCCATCATTCCTTCTTCGCAATCCTCACCGGCGCCGACTGTCTCATTGCCGCAAATATCGGGTGTCGTACAGCCGCCTTCCGGAACATAACAAACCAGGCCCTCTTCGCAAACCCCGCTGGCTTGCGTCACGACGCCATTCTCACAAATGACGGCATATTCCTGGCCATAAACATCCTGGCAGGCAACGTTCCCTTCTTCCGGGCACTGCAAAAGCTCAAGCACATTCACACACGATTTGCCGGGATTCGCATCACAAACCTGTTTTTCTGCGTCTGTCTCAAGGCAAGCCTCTGCCTCTGCCCATGTATAATTGACGCATTTCGAAAGCATGCTCACGCCATCCTCGACCACGCAGCGTGTTTCTTCATTATCACATTCGGCGCACAAGGGTCCATCATCCGTCGTCACACAACTCAGCCCTTCGGTGCAATTCTCACCCTCCCAGCCGTTATCCGTACAGGTTTCTATCTGCGAGGCATCTTCAGAGCAGCGTTTTGCACCTTCTTCACTACAAGGTTCGGGAACGGTTTTAGGATCACATTCAAACGTTTCTTCGTTGCAAACCTCGTTCTCATCACAACTCTTTTCGACAATCCATGTGTCCTCGCACACCATGACACGGTTATCTTCACACTTGCGTTCTCCATTCACGTTACACAATTCGGGGGGATTACCGCCATCGCATTCGAACGTCTCAGTGTTGCAGGTTTCTGTTTCCGAACAGGTCTTTTCGACATTCCATGTGCCGTCATTGCAGATCATGACGCGATTGTCGTCGCATTTGCGCTCACTTTCCTGGGTGCATTTTTCAGGAACATTCTGATCATCGCATTCAAACGTCTCTGCGTTGCAGGTTTGATTTGCACTGCAAGACGTCTCCATCACCCATTCTCCATCCTTACAAAGCAATACGTAATTGAATGCGCATTTGCGCTCACCTGGCGAACAGTCAACCTGAGGTACATTCTTATCATCGCATTTAAACGTCTCTGCGTTGCAGGTTTGATTTGCACTGCAAGACGTCTCCACCACCCATTCTCCATTCTTACAAAGCAATACGTAATTGTATGCGCATTTGCGCTCACCATCTGGCGAACAGGCAATCTGATGTACATTCGCGCACTGAAGGCTCGTAGGATCACACAACATCCCGCTGCTGCAGGTGGTTTCGACCGTCATCTCACCATCCTTGCAAACCATAATCTTGTCATGACTGCATATTCGCTCTCCGTCCCAACATTTATACTCCCAATGAACGGATTCATTGCATGCCGCAAGAAAACTCGCTGCGCAACAAGCCAAAATCAATACAAACTTCCGGTTCATCTTCAAGATCCTTTAGGGTGATGCATTATTCCGAGAAAAACATGGAATAGTCAAACAATGGCCGAAACACAGCGAAGCTGGGACGTCTGAACAGGACGCAGCAACGTCGATTTCCGTTCGTGCATATATAATTGTTAGGCAATGTACGGCAATAGTACAGATAATTATTGGGTTAATGCTTTATTATCCACAATAATCAGCATGAGACGCGTATTGGCCGCATGGCGGCCAATAGCGGCGAAAAAGGCGAGCGTATGGTCAGTCCGGATGAAATCCGGGCTGGCCATAGCGAAGCAAAATTAATCACCGACTTTGAAGAAGCGTCCGGATCCCTGTGCGGCGAGTGTTTTGCCGTGATGGATGATTTCTTCACCGCGGCGGAAAACGCGTTCGATGATGCCGCGGGCTTCGTGTCCGTTGAAGGGCGAATAGCCGGCAAACGATTGAAGCTGAGTTTCGTCGATGGTGTAGGTTTCGTCGCGAATGACGATGATATCGGCGTCGAATCCCGGAGCGATGGCGCCTTTGTGCGGCCACAGACCGTAGATTTGTGCAGGATTTCGGCAGAGCAGGCAGCTGACCTGTTCCCAGGTGATATCGGGCAGGGAGGCGAGCATGGGCAGGAGGGTTTCGAATCCGGGCAGACCGCCGGGAGTGGCCAGAGGATTGGCAGTTTTTTCATCGCGCGTGTAGGCGCAGTGGTCGGTGATGACCATGTCGATATCGTCGGCGAGGATGGCCTGAGCGAGTCCGTCGAGGGCGAGTTCGTCGCGCAGGGGCGGCTGCAGGATGAATCGCCAGGGTTCGTCGCTGCTGAAGTTGTCTTCATCGCACAGGAAGAGGTACTGCGGGCATGTTTCGTTGAAGACGCTGATGCCTTCGGCGCGAGCCTGCGAGACGACGTCGGCGGTTTGTTCGGAGGAATTGTGGGCGATGACGACGCGGGCGCCGGTGTAGTCGGCGAGCCGGATGATGCGTTCAGCGGCTTCGACTTCGGCGATGGCGGGGCGCAGCCGGGGATAGTCGCGCCACAGGTCTTTGCTGGCGATTCTGGCAGTTTCGTGGGTGACGATGGCGTCGTTTTCACAGTGGACGAGGACGGTCAGACCGGCTTTTGCTGCGCGTTCGAGAATCCGGACGATGGCCTGGTCATCGAGGTAGTAGTTGGGGCGGTAGGTGGTGTAGATTTTGAGCGACGAGATGCCCCAGCCCGGGCATTTGTCAATGGCATCGAGACTTTGTTCGGTGTCGTCGAGCACGGTCATGTGGAAGGTATAATCGACGATGCTGTCTTTTGCCTGTTCGAGGCGGAAATCGAGGGCGTGGCGGAGGTCTTCTCCGGGCTGCGGTCCGACGAAGTCGATGACGGTCGTGATGCCGCCGCGCGCGGCTTCCTGGCTGCCGTTCCACCAGCCGTCGTGGGTCTGGAATATGCCGGTGTCGAGCTGAATATGGCAGTGAGCGTCGATGATTCCGGGCAGAATGATTCGTCCGGAGCAGTCGATGATTTCGTCGTCTTTTGTGAGTCCAAAGGCTTTGTGGTCGCCAAGTGCAGCAATGATGCCGTTATCGACGAGGATATCGGTATTCTGGCGGACAGCGTTGGAGATGATGGTACCATTGATGAAACACTTTCTTTGCATTGTGATTCTCCCTGGGATGCTTGTTTTGGGCGCGCCTATTTGCGACTGCGCCGCAAATACGGCTTGCTGGCTCGTCTATGTGCGCGGCACATACGACTCGCCAATTTTGTTTGATTTTACAGCCGAACGCCATCATCGACAACGGGAATCTTCCGTAAATGATGGGGCAAAGTGAATATAATACGGGGGCGGGATGATGAAAGATTATTATGTTCAGGGGCGCGGTGCAGGAACAAAATTAAAAAGATAATACAAGACGTTGCTGTCATAACTTGCGCACTTTGCCAACTCAGAGTAAAGTAGCCGTGGTTTTTTGTCTGCGCATTTTGCGCGTATAAGGAAGGATAAACATGGGCGTATTGGCTAAACCCATCCCATTTGGCAAGTATTTCTTACTTGAGAAACTCAACACCGGCGGCATGGCTGAAGTTTTTAAGGCCAAGACCTTTGGTGTGGAAGGTTTTGAACGCATAGTGGCGGTAAAGAAGATTCTGCCTTCGATAGCGGAAGATAAGGAATTTATCTCAATGTTTATCGATGAGGCGAAGATTGCCGGCCAGCTGAGTCATGCGAACATTGCCCAGATCTTCGATCTCGGCAATATCAATGACGAGTATTACATTGCGCTGGAATATGTTCCGGGGCATGATCTGCGCGTCATTTATGATCGTTGTGTCAGGCAGAACCGCAAGCTCGATATTGGTTGTGTTTGCTATATCATCAGCAAGATCTGCGAAGGACTGGATTACGCGCACAATAAGAAGGATGCGAACGGCGAGCCGATGAATATCATTCATCGCGACATCAGTCCTCAGAATATTCTGATCAGCTATGAAGGCGACTGCAAGCTGATCGACTTTGGTATTGCGAAGGCGACGAACAAGACATCCGCGACGCAGGTCGGGATCCTGAAGGGCAAATTCAGCTATATGAGCCCGGAACAGGTTTCGGGCAAGACGAACATCGACCGCCGCAGCGATATATTTGCACTCGGTATTGTTTTGTTCGAGATGCTGACGCTCAAGCGTCTGTTCCTTGGTGCGAGTGATTTCGAGACACTCGAAAAGATCCGCAAGGTCGAGGTAAGTCCTCCGACGCTCTACAATTCGGATATTCCGGAAGAGCTGGAAGATATCGTTCTCAAGGCACTCGAAAAGGATGTCACGCAGCGCTATCAGACCGCCAATGAGCTCCAGGAAGCGATTCAGCGCTTCATGTTCAAAGCGAATATTTACTATACGGCAAAGGATTTGAGTGAGTTCATGCACTCGATGTTTGCCCAGGAAATTGCGCTCGAGCAGAAGAAGAGCGAGTTTTATAAGGAGCTGACATGTGATGTACTGGCGCAGTCTCAGAAACCGAGTTTGACGCCGGAGGATGAGACATCGTTTTACGAGAAGCAGAATGTGCCGAAGATGAGCGGTGTCCAGTACGAGGTGGCGAGTTCCCAGCCTGCGCCGAAACAGGCGATCTATGCAGAGCTGGATGGGTTTGAGCCGCCGCGCGACAATATCGTGTATTCGCCCAAGGCTGCGGCAGTGGGCGGAGTTCCGGGCGCTCCACATGGTGATAATCTGAATGATATCGTTTCGGCCTCGGTGACATCGGGCCGTCCGCATGCGGTTTCGCGCAAATCCGCTGCGTCGATGGATGCTGTCGTCATCAATAAGGGGCGTGAAACGATCATGGCTCCCGGCAGCGTAAAAAAGAAGGATTCCCGCGGTACGTTTATCAAGGTGGCGATATGTCTCGTTGCGCTTATCATGATTCTTGCCGCCGTCTTCTTTGTGAGCCGCTTTGACAAGCGCAATGGTGTGCTTCACTTCGCAGTCTATCCAGATAATGTGAAAGTGGGCGTCGAGATCAATCACATGAATGAGGGTGAGGAAATCAAAGCATTCGATGTGAGTGATTTGTCGACGACAACAGAGACGCATTATCGGATTACGGCGCCTGGCTATAAGGTCGTTGAGGGATCAATCCAGGCAGATAGTGACGGTGAAAACGTCGAGATTCAGCTGCAGGCCATTCAGCAGACGATGCTGAAAATCTTTGTGGGCACTGAAGGTGCGACCGTGACGGTTGACGGCGTCCAGCTTACTGGGCAGCGTCATTTCGAAACGGGTGCAATCGATGCGGGTGAGCATCTCGTCAAGGTTTCGCGCGATGGCTATAAGACTGAAGAAAAGAAGGTCATGGTCAAGGATGCGGAGCAGTTGAGTTTGAGTTTTGATTTGAAACCGGCTGTTGCAGCGCTTGTGATCAAGACTGAGCCTTACGAAGCCAAATGTACGCTTCAGAATCTTCGTACCGGTGAATCGCAGACGAGTATGACGGGAACTTCGGGCTACCGTATTCAGGATCTCCCTGTGGATGATGATTATAAGATCATCATTGAGGATGGACCTGAAAAGACAGAAATTTCCTGGAAACCGAAAGTGCTTTCTGTGCCGAATGAAGAACAGATTCGCTTGTTTACAACGAAACATGATCCTCATGCCGAGGTGCCGAAAGAAGAGCCTAAGCAGGAAGTCGTTGTTGCAGCGCCTTCGGCTCCAGCGGCTCCCAAGACGGTATCGAAACCGAAATCTGAGCCCAAGCCTAAGGATAAAGAGAAAGAGAAAGAAGAACCGCCGAAGGTTGAGCCAAAACCGGCAGCACCTGCTGAGCCGCCTTCCGATGCTCCGGGCCTTTTGCAGGTGGCCGGCAAACCGCCCTGCACCGTCTTTGTCAACGGCAAGGAATACGGAACAACGCCGCAGAAGAAGATTGAGCTTGCGCCCGGAACCTATACCGTTAAATGTGTCGGTGCCGAGTCAACGAGCGAAAAGACGGTCACATTGGCCGGCGGTGACGTGAAGAAGGTCATGTTCAACAACAATCTGTAACACATAAAAAAGCTCCCGTTTGGGAGCTTTTTTTTGGCCTTTATAGTTTCCCCGGTATTCGCTGCGCTCAAACCGGGGAAAAAGTGAAGTCCTATGGACTTCTATTTCACCTTCAGATGATTGTTGCTTTAAAACAACGAAAAAACATATCCACTCCCGGTGGACAGTGTTTAATTTTATGAATCACCGGAGTCTAGTTTTTGAGGCACTGACCGGATTTGCATTTATCATCTGCTGAGCAGAATTCCAGTACATAGACGCCGTCATCACAGACTTCGCGCGAATTGTCATTCACGCATCTGGCTTCGCCTTCCTGGCAGCTTTCGATACATTTGCCATCGACCAGCTGATAATTGCTGCTGCACTCACTGATGACGCACATATCATTTTGACAGGTAGCGCCTTTAACGCTTTCTTTCATGCAGTTGGTGCATTTGGGGCCACAGCAGTGGATTCCGGATTGTTTACACCAATAGTCCGTCTCGTATTCATCGGAATCGTTTTTTTGGCAGACATCGTAACTTGCCGGACAAGCGCCTTCCCGGATTTCTTCGGCAGCCCCATTTTTGCAGCTATCGCCGGCGTAACAATCGTCATCCCATTTCAGAACGATTCCCTCTTTTCCATTTGGCGGACAAGTCGCCCCGCGATCGACGATATCATCGAGCGTGCAGCCGGCAAACATCATGGCAATGAGCACAATGCAAAAGCTGTAGGGGCGGTTCATGAGGCTATCTCCCTGTTTTTATCCGTCGTATATGTGGAATAACATATACGACGGTTTGTGTGGGGTATTATTTGCAGTAATGGAATTTTTCGCCGCTGTCGGTGGTGCCTTCTTCACAGCTGGTATTGCATTCGCTGGAATGTGACGAGATGGAAGTTTTATCGCTCCAGTGCATGGTTGCAAGCGTTTTTGTGCCGATGCATGTACCGAGCGTCGAAACATCATATTTGTTGCCAGAGAAGTTGAATTCGTGACTGCCGAGGCACCTTGCGGTTTTAATACCATCCAGCGTGTAGGTGACGCATGTCGCCGGTGCATTGTTAACGATGTAATCGGAGCAAGTCATTTGCGTCATTACATATCCGTCGAGAGCTGGATCTCTGACGCAGTTGGTGGCGACGCCACCTTCACAGTTGCCTCCCGGAATGGAGCACATTCCTGGAGTAAATGCGCTGCATGTACCTGTTGAGGTCTGGCAGGTACCGCCGCCAATGGTACCACAGAAGAAATAGTCGAAGACCGGGTGGCCGCTTGAATTCGTATGGCATGAGATGGACAGATTATCATCTTCACAAATGCCCGAAACGGTATAGATGCCCAGTCTTTCTGCGGTTGTACCATCGGCTTTAACTTCGGTTCCTTTCAGGCATTTGCCGATATCAGCCTTCAGCGAGGAATAGAGGCATGTGGTCTGATTTTCGGTGTCACAGTCCGTGTAGCAGTCGGACAGACCCTGGATTTCACCGCAGAATGACTTCTCACCGCATGCCCCGAAATGAATCGTGCCCAGGTCGGAACATTCCTCAAGCATGACTTTATTGTTTTTGGAATCCACGTGGCAGACATTTTTGAACTCGTGGATTGCACAGGGTTTGCCGGATCGTGATTCGCATTTTCCAGCGACGCATGTTGAGTCGTATGAACATTCTTCGGTTTTGATGGTCTTGGTCGTGCCGTCGCAATAGACGCGTTTGCCGCTCTCGTCGCAATGGTTTTTGAAATCATCGCCGCACAGACTGACGCATCCCTTGCCATCTTTGCAGGTTTCGCTTTGGGTGTCGCAATAGAGCGGCGTGCTGTATTTGTTGTCTGTGCAGATTTGATATTGAGCGGTGCCGCTGCACTTGACGGTCGTTTTGCTGCTGTCGCATTCGACGCAGGCGCCATTCAGGCAGATGCCTTTTTCGCCGGAGCATGTACCATAGTCGACGATGTGGCCATTGGCGCAGTATATCTGTGTGATGCCATCCGCTTTGCATTGTGTTCCGAACGTATCCGGATCGCATTCATTGCCCATGCATATGCCTTTTTTGCAGACTTCGCCGGTGGGACAAGCTGTTTTCTTGATATAGCCATTGTCGCAGATGGCCCAGTTATTATCGTCGGCGCACTCTTTGCCGCCGTTATCCTTGCCATAGGTATCGGGATCACATTCATTTCCGATACATGCGCCATTTTTGCAGACTTCTGTGGCACCGCAGGGCGTGTATTCATAGAGTTCATCGACGCATTTTTTGATGCTCTTGTTGTCTTCGCTGCATGTGGCCGGTTCCGTATTGATGCATTCCGCCTGGAATTTGCACTGACCTTCGTCGCAGACGTAGTGTTCTGCGGTGCAGGGGTGATCATCATCACAGGTATTGGTGCAATTGCCGGCATCCTGGCATGTGTAGGAATCGGGGCATTTTTTGGTTTCGAATAGCCCGGAGGCGTTGCACATTTTGTATGAATCTGTGCCGTCGCATGTTTTGGCAGTCTTTGTAGGATCGCATTCTGCGCAGTCATTGTTGTAGCAGACATTTTTGTTGGCCGGGCACAATGTATCCTTGAGTGAACCGTCGGCTTCGCATGTCCATTTTTTGCCTTCCAAACATGTCATTTCATATTTGGCAGGATCGCACTGAACGCAGGCACCATTCAGGCAGACAGGCGTTCCTTCCTGACAGGTGGTTTCGACGATTTTGTAGCTGTCGTTTTCACCTTTGACGCATTCCATCAGTTTGCCATCGGTATCGCATTTTTTTGCGTAGATATTTGGATCGCAGGGATCGCCAACATTTCCGCCGGGTTTGCATTCACCGTCGGCGCAGAATTCGTTTTCGGGGCAGGCTGTTTTGGTCACGACGCCGTTTTTGCATTGAACGGCTTCGAAGCTGCCATTGCACGAGGCTTTGAATGTGGCTGGATCGCAGGCAGGATCAGTACATGCGCCGTTGGTGCAGACCTTATCTCCGCAGGGAACCTTTGTGACGGTACCCTCTGCGCAAATCAGGACATTTCCATCGTCCTGGCATTGCTGCGTAAATTTGCTGGCATCGCAGGGATCTCCTTCGTTGATATCCTCGTAACAGACACCGGCTTCGCAGTGATGCTTTTCGCCGCAGTCATATTTGGAGAGGTAGCCATTTTC
>JAFRYG010000064.1 GCA_017441205.1 Pseudomonadota bacterium | reverse complement strand
GTGAGGGTGAGTTGGGAGTTGGAAGTCACGCAATCACCAAGACTTTTGCTAAAGTACAGATAATGTCGACCCTCTATAAGCTATAAATTCTCATCACTATTCACTAACATCAGTCGTCTTCTTGTTCTCAGTCCAATTCCAATTCTCAGGTCATTCATTCACCTCTAAAAACTCAAAACTCAAAACTCAAACTCATCATGAGTTGGGAGTTGGAAGTCATGCAATCACAAAGGTCCTTGCCCAAATATCGGTAAATGCATTCACCTCTATAAGCTCCAAGCTCCAAACGCTAAGCTCCAGGCTCCAAGCTCCAAGCTCCAAGTTCAGAGCTTGTCATACAGAGCAGTGTTTAATTGACCTGCAACAGGCATTTTCACGAAAAAATCTGATTCATGGTCAATCCTGATTGTTTTTTGGCGTGAGCTGAAGTGTTTAAATGAGTGTGGGGTATGGTTTTTTTGTGTGGGTTAATGTGTGTTAATGTGGGTTAATGTGGTATAAAGAGTGGCGGCTAACCTTAAGGGTTATCCGCTCTGTCCCATTCCCACCCGCCAGCCTGCGCCCTACCCTGAATTGGCTCGACTTTGGCACACTGCCTCCTTTCCGGCATTAACTGTCGTAAAAAAAGCATCCCGATGTGCCTGGCATGTACAGCTCTTCAGCATTGGGGCCCCGCGTCCGGGAATCCTGGATGCAGAAAACCTCCCCTGGGTTGTCCGTACATTATGTCGGGGGAGAAACTTCGTCAGACAAAGCCGGATGGATACATATGGCACCTCATGAGAGTGGAAGGAACATTCCTTCACTCTTCATGATGCCATCGGGAGTGAGATTGTTTCACTTCGGTGTACGATTTTTTTTTGCACAAATAAAGTACCGGAAAAAGAATGCGTTGATGACCGAATATAACCCATGAACCTTGAATAATCGAAAATCAGTGTGTATGATTAAAATAGGAGTTTGTGTTTTCAGTCCCCTAAGGAGGTCATGATGAAAGCATTACATTACAGTCTGGCAGCATTACTGGCGTTCTCTGTGAGTTTTCCGCTTCTCGCATGCAGCGATGATTCGGATACCAGTACGAGGGCTCATAAAGAGAAAGAAGCTGAGCCCGAGGAAGATACACCTAACCAAGAAGAGCCGAAGAAAGACGACGAAACTGGCGAGGACGAGCAGAAAGGGCCGGAAGACAATGTCGTTCCGGAGCCTCCGAAAGAGGAACCCAAGGAGGGCTGGAAGGCCGTTCTGATGCCGGCTATGGCGACGGATGTCGAAATCGCCAATGCAGGTTTTACGAAACTGAGTGTCATGCTCGTTTCGACGGATCGCGAGACGGCCGGGGAAGGGATCAGTGCAGAAACCATCCGCTGGGGCATTGAATCCGGACTGGAATCGGCATCGATGGCCGTTAATAAATCTCAGACCAATGAATCCGGTGTTGCTTCGGCAACCATCAATGCGACGGAAGTCCCCGGTGCTGTTGTCGTCGTTGCTGCAAGCGATATCGCCCCCAAGACCGTCAAGTTTGATGTGACGGTACTTGATAAACCGAAAGGTGCGCTGAGCGCGACTGCGGTTTATAACGGAAATGCCCCGGTCAAGAATTACAGCATAAAGCTGTATGACGGCGATGAAGTTCAGTGCGCGCGCCTCGATCTGCCAAAGGGCCCGATAACCAATTGGAAGACAGGCGATGAAGCCAATCCGATTCTGGACCCCGTCAATGACCAGTCGGCAAAATTCGAGAATCTTTCGACGGAAATGAAGTACACGCTGATTGCATACGGCTATTCCGAAGCTGGTGCACCGGTGGCCATCGGATGCCTCGATTCCGGAACGGCTGTTTTCGAAAATCAGACGACCGAAAGCACGATTTATCTCGATACCATTGCTTTGGATCCGGTCACGACGTACCATATCCGAAGCTATTTCGACCTCGGCAATGTCACTGCAGCCCTGGGAACCGTCGGCAGTGTCCTGAGCAAGATCGATGCGTTCGCCCGCAATCCTGGCGGAGAGGTTTACAATTATATTATTGATGCTGTTAAAACAGGAATTGCCGGCTGGGCGGGGATATTGGCTGATACTGCATTAAGTGTGACGGGATTAAAGTCTAAGCTGCAGGATTATCTGAATGATACGGTCAAGAGCAGCCAGACGGGATGCAAAGTCGGGTTATTTGTGTGCCAGTTTGGCAACGTCATTCGACAGATGGAGTTCATCGGTTCGCTGAGCGTTCAGAAAGAAGGCGAAGTCGAGCTGAGCGGTCACGACAACTATACGGGACTGGCGGTTTACTGGCGCTTGAATTGTACCGATGATCCAGATCCGAACTGCGGTCGCTTTGCCATTGATACGTCTTCGATTACGAGCGATGAAGTCAATTTGCTTGCGGGTGACTGGAATGGTGCCCTGGCCAATGCTTACGACAAGGTTTCGATCGAATCGCATGAATTGAAGCTCAAATACGGCGAAATCGTCATGCTGCTGTTCAATGGTTTCCTGATTCCCAAACTGACGGGGGATGAGTGTCATGGCAAGGGCAGCACGGTCGATGAAGTTACCAAGAGTTCGCTCAAATGTGCATTTGGTAAATGGATCAATACACAATCTGTGGGCGATTGGATTGCTGATTTGCTTAATACTTTATCGCTTGGCTTAGGCAATGTTTCGAGTTCCACGACAAAGGGATGGGTTGATAAAGGAATGGATGCTCTTATCAGTGGTCTTGGATTTGCCTCTGCCATCCTGAATGTCAAGGATGCCGGTTCCGATATCCTCATCAGTGGTACGGCATTCCTTAAGGATACGAACGCCGACAATGTCGTCGATGATATCAATGACGGCAAGTGGACGGGCAGCATGTCAATTACGACGAAGTCGGGCGATACTTCTGTCAAGACGTCGACAGCCGTGGCTGGTATCTGGAGCGCCTATAATAACAAGAATGTCCAGACCGGCGAGGGCACCATGTATTGCACGACGCCAAAAACCGAGACGGATTCCAAGGATCAGCTTTGTCACTATCCGGCAATCGATCTTGAATCGCTGGTTGAGGCCGGTATGTGCAACGATTATAAGGCTTGCGCCAAATAATATCTTGGTGGTTCTGATAAATGGCCGGGGCAATCCCGGCCTTTTTTGTGTTTTGTAGAAATAAAAATGCACCGCGTATTGGCCATGAATGGACAATAGCGGTGCGCCGGCGGCGTATTCGGCAGGGTTTTGCCCTGCCGAATAGCCGAGGCCAACAGAAAATACGTGCAAAATGTCGAACAGTTCATTAGAACGTCGCCATGCGCGCTGATTGCGCTTTGAAAGAATAAAGGTCAAAAAATATGCACCAGAAAATAGAAGCAGATGTTGCCATCGTCGGCGGTGGCGTTGCGGGGCTTTCGGCGGCTTTGGGACTCAGAAACAAACGCGTTGTCGTATTGACCAAGTCGGCTTTTGGGCGCGGAGGCTCGACGCCGATAGCACAGGGCGGCATTGCCTGTGCGATGGGGAAAGATGATACGCCCGAATTGCATGCGGCCGATACGATGGTTGCGGGGGATGGGCTTTCGATTCGCGGATGTGTCGATGTTCTGACGCAGGAGGGACCGGCGAGGATTCGGGAACTCATTGAAGTCGGGGCGAATTTTGATCGAACAGAAGACGGGGAACTTTCGTTCGGTCGCGAAGCAGCCCACAGCAGGCGCCGCATTCTGCATGCCAACGGAGACAGCACGGGGGCGGAAGTTGAACGCGCACTGGTAGAGGCCGTCAAACGGGCCGACAATATTCAGATAATTGAGAACTGCTATGTATCAGATTTGCTTCGCCGGGATGATCATGTCGTCGGTGTGTACGGGATCATCAACGGTACGGAAGACGTAATTCAGGTCAATGCGCCGGCGGTCGTTCTGGCCTGCGGAGGCATTGGCAGGATCTATCGGTATACGACGAATCCTGTGGAGTCCGTGGGGGATGGGCTGGCGATTGCAGCGAGAGTTGGTGCGGTTCTTTCGGATGTCGAATTCGTTCAGTTTCATCCGACGGCGCTCAATACCACCGTCGATCCGCTTCCGCTGCTGACTGAGGCTTTGCGCGGCGAGGGGGCTGTACTGCTCGCCGATGGAAAGCGGTTTATGGTGGATATTCATAAGGATGCGGAGCTTGCGCCGCGCGATGTCGTCGCTCGCGGAATCTGGGCTCAGCAGCAGAAAGGACTGAGTGTTTGGCTGGATGCGCGCTGCGTCGGCGAGAAATTTCCGCAGAAATTCCCGACCGTCTATGGCTTTTGTCAGCAGGCTGGTATCGATCCCGTTCATGATTTGCTCCCGGTTTCGCCGGCAGCGCATTACCATATGGGCGGTGTGGCCGTGGATGAAAATGGCCGCACATCCTGCAAGGGACTGTGGTCATGCGGCGAATGCTGTGCGACCGGAGTGCACGGAGCCAATCGGCTGGCCAGCAATTCGCTGCTCGAGGGACTCGTGTTCGGGGCTCGCGTGAGCCAGGATATTCTGGCTTCGATCGATTGGGGGAATACGCCGGAACCGGATGATGTGAATTTTGTCATTCGGCCGACATTCGTTACACCTGCTGAAGAAGAAGATGCATGGCTGCTCAGGAATACGATGTGGAGCGATGTCGGCCTCGTTCGCTGCGAAACGAGCATGAAGCATGCGCTGAGCGTATTCGATGAAATTGCGGCACGAAAGCCGGAATCCCTGATGCTGTGCAACATGATCGATGCCGCCCGCATTATTACTCAGGCTGCTCTCGAACGCAAAGAAAGCCGCGGAGGACACTATCGTACGGATTATCCCAATCACGATGAACATACGGAACATCATCCTTTCGTCTATACGGGCAATGGGCCCTGGTGTTAATTCGTATGCAGCTTCGTATTTGTGAAATATTCCACTCGATCCAGGGGGAATCGAGTTTTGTCGGGCAGCCGTGTGTGTTTGTTCGCCTGACGGGATGCAATCTGCGCTGCGTATGGTGCGACACGCAATACGCCTACGAGGGCGGCGAATGCATGGAAATGGGGGATGTCCTGGCTAAAATCGAGTCATTTGACTGCGATTTGGTTGAGATTACCGGCGGCGAACCCATGTGCCAGAAAACAGCTGCATGTGAATTGATGTCGGAACTGATACGCCGCGGAAAGCGCGTGCTGCTCGAAACGAATGGTTCTTTTCTTCTGGATTGTGTTCCGGAGGAAGTTCACCGCATTATCGATCTCAAGCCCCCGGCCAGTCATGTCGTGCATGATGAAAATTTGTGGAATCATTATGCTGAATCCTGGCGCGATACGGATGAAATCAAATGTGTCGTCGCGTGTCGTGAAGATTTTGACTGGTGCATAAAAAAACTTCATCAGTACAAAGCCTTCAATCGTGTTATAATCCATTTTTCGCCGGTCTGGGGATCTGTCGCCCCCGAAGAACTCGCAGACTGGATTTGTGCCGCACATCTGCCGATCCGGCTGAATCTTCAGATTCATAAGGTAATCTGGAGCCCGGATGCGCGCGGTGTTTGATTCGTGTACAACAGGATATAAGATGCCCACCACATTATCCAAGACATTTCGTTTTGAAGCAGCACACCGGTTGCCTAAAGTTCCCGAAGGGCATAAGTGCGGGCGGCTTCATGGTCACAGTTATCAGATAGATGTTATCGTCAAGGGAGAGGTCGATCCTGAAACAGGCATGATCATCGATTTCGCAGAAATTACGAATGCCTGGCAGCCCTTGCATAATGTGCTCGATCATTATTATCTGAATGAAATTGAAGGACTCGAGAATCCAACGTCGGAAGTCCTTGCCAGCTGGATATATCGCAGGATGAAACCATTGCTGCCGTCTTTGTCGGCCATTTATGTTCACGAAACGTGTACTTCCAGTGCGCGTTATGAAGAGGAATAGGTACCAAATGAAAGATGTCGTTGCTGTCATTTTGTCTGGTGGAAGAGGAAAACGCATGCATTCCATGCAGTGTAAATCTCTCCATAAAGTTGCAGATCGCGCCATCCTGGATTGGCAGCTCGATGCCTGCCAGCTGGCTGGCATAGAGAATATCATTGTCGTGGTAGGGGCTTTGTCGGATGATATTCGGCAGCATCTTGCCCGCGATGGTCATGCACTGAATATCGACATTGCTGTTCAGGAAGATCCTCTTGGAACGGCGCATGCCGTGATGGCCGCAATGGATAAGGTTCGCGAGCTTAAGGCAAGATATGCCGTGATACTGAATGGTGATTTGCCGAATCTGCAGTCATCCACGCTCAAAAAGCTCATGCTCAAACGAGCCCAGAAACAGCTCATCTGTTTGACCGTCAATCTCAATGAACCGGCAGCTTATGGCCGCGTCATTCGAAATGATGACAATACGGTTTCCCGAATCGTCGAATTCAAGGACTGCACGCCCGAACAGATTGCCATTAAGGAAGTCAATGTCGGCGTCTACAGTGTACCGACTGCATTTCTGGAAATTGCCTTGCCGCAGATCAATAACAATAACGCCGCAGGCGAGTATTATCTGACGGATATCATTGAACTGGCCAATCAGGAAGGGTTGCCGGTGCATGCCGTCGTCGCAGAGGAACCCGGCGAGGTGATGGGCGTCAATACGCCGGACGAACTCATCGCAGCTGAAGCATGGCGGCATAAACTCAGCTTATAGTGAATAATGCAGAGATCCCTGTGGAGCCATCGGGGGCTCCATCAGGGAATCATATTTTTTAATCGGCGAACGCTTAATCCAAGTTGATTCATGCGCACCGTAATCTTGTGCTGCATGGTCGGACTGTCGTCTCCAAACAGCATCATGCCCATGCGGTCGATATTACCCTGACAAATATCGAATGCATTGCACAGACAGCGTTTTTCAAGCGTCTGTCGAAGCTCTGCAAAATCATTCATCTTTCCAATCTCAGAGAATACAGAGCTTTCCTGCATTTGAGAGGATGACTGAGGTGTCGCATTATCATTCGACTGGCGAACAATCCCGCCCAGTAATGACAAGGCATAATAGTGATCAATTTCGATGACGCGGCTTTTGGATTCCGAAACGCGCAATTCATAGAGGGCTTTGAGAATCAGGGTATCGAGTACGCTTTCGAGTTCCCGCGTGTTGCCAGGCCAGGCGTAGTTCAGGAAGAGTTCCCGCGTCGCTTCCTTAAAGCGCACACAAATATCTCCGGCTTGAACCGGTTTGCCCGATGCAAAATCGATTTGAATCTGGCCGTTTGCTCCCGTCCTTTTGATATGTTCGGCGAAATGCGGCGCCATATCTTCACTGTGTACAATTTTGAGCGCCAGCATTTCGACGAATGCATCCAGATCATCCCGGCGATCCGTCAATGAAGGCAATACAATGCGCATGGCCGGACCGAATCGCATGTAGAGATCAAATCTGAATCGTCCGGCCGCAACTTCTTCGGACAGATCCAGATGTGTGGCAACGACGACTTTGACATCGACGTGTTTGCGGGTTTCGTGTGCAGCACCGACGCGGCGTACCATCTTGTCCTGCAGGAAGAGCAGGAGTTTTCTCTGATTTTCGAGCGAAAGATTGCCGATTTCATCCAGAAACAGGATGCCGCCGTCCGCTTCTTCTATCAATCCAACCCGATCATGCGTCGCGCCCGAATAGGCGCCCTTGACATGTCCGAACAGCTCACTTTCGACGAGTGTGTCGGGAACTGCCGAAAGATCCAGCGTGACCAGGCGCTTTCTCTGGCTCAGCGGATAGATGATATGCTCGACCAGAGCGCTTTTGCCTGACCCACTCGGCCCGTTGATAAAGACTGTCCTTGGACCAATGCTCATGATTTCGACAAGACGCCGTATTTGCTGAATTTTGGGCGATGTTCCCCAAAAATACCCTTGTTCAACAGGGGCTTCCCGTCCCATTTTGACGACGCTTTCCAGACGCGAAGCAAGCGTTTCAAGACTGTCATCATCATCGACAAACTGCAGCCCCTCCAGTCCCTCGAGCAGACCTGCTGCGCCCTGTGGCAGATGACTGCGTGCTGTCATCAGAACGATTGGAATATTCCGGAACTGCGGCATTCGGCGGATTTGGCGCGCAATGATCAGGCCCTGAAGTGCTTTGACATTCTCTTCATGATTGAGCGCCGGCATCTCCGGGATCCACAGCAGCTCCTCCGTTTTTAAATCGTCAAAGCGTACATCCATCAGCAGCGCATCGACCCGCAAATCCTTTTTGCGCGCCTTTTCCAGTGCCTGGATCGTTTCCATGCCAGTCCTGGCTCGCCGCATCCCGCAATTTTCTCGCTTTGGACAATGCTGGCATTCGCACGCTTCGTCGCATAGTGTCAGCCACGAAAATCGGCTGCAAAATGTCGGATGTGCCTGCAGCCTGTCGATGGACATCAAATGATCATCGACGACCAGAATTCGCAGTTGGTCTGCAGTGGAACCTGATTCTTTCGGTTGGACCGGAGGTTCCGGCGTTGGAACAGGGGCGAAATTGAAAAAAGACATCGCCGCCATCTCATCTTCATTGCCGCTCTCATCCAGTTTCATGCAGATGGATTCAAATTCATGAACATCTTCAACAATCTTCCGGATTTTTTCGATGATAGTTGCATCCGGAATTCCGCCCGAAGATGCCAGTTTTCTCAGGTTCGATTCGTATTTGGACAGCTCCGCGCAGTCCTTTTCGAGTGCAGCCATCGGAGCTTCAAATTCAGGACGCCACTGTTCATCGCGTCGAAGCTTGAATCCCCAGACCGCTGCCATTCGGCAGACCCCCGTTCCGGAATCAAACAGCCTTCGAAGAAGAACGTGAATTTCATCGATGCCCAGGGAAACTCCTTTTTGAGGAACATCGAGATGTTTGATGAGATCGTGCCGTACCCGGCGAGCCATTTCCAAGGGTGTCATTTGAACAAAACCAACCGGCAAAAAAGTGAATGAATGGCTGTATATGACGGTGCGCTGACATCAGCTTTGAGCAGTGAATTTCGGTTTGCAGAACGTCAATTCCCGTTGCGGGATCTGAGCTCAAAACTCTGAGCTTGTCAGCACTTTTCGTGAACGTCATCCAAGGCGTTCGCAGCAGTTTAATCAATCCGTTCCCAATGCGCATCAGGAATCGTGAACATGAGGCGATTTCTCTCCGTAATATAGCTAAAAATCGTGCGTCAACCGAACGGGTTGTGGTATAATAATGCGCTTAGTCTGAGGTCTTTGTGTTCTCCTGGCGTATCAAAACCATGAATCGAAAATTACTTCTCATTCCAGCCGCATTACTCTTTGCTTTTACAGCTTCCTCTGCTTTTGCACAGTCCAGTCTGACCTGCGTTCCGGGAAGTGGGGTTTGGCGCAATATTGTCCAGGATACTGTTCTCGAAGGCGTATTGTGTTCTGCTGATAAAGAAGCTGGCGCGGATTTCTATCGCCTCGACTTTAATCATAAAACGGGACAGTTTGCTCCAGCCATTCCCAATGGAACCGGGACGCTGCGCTATCTGTTCGCTTCTCCGAAAGTCCTGTTTTATGCGGATGATGCGGAAGTTTATGCACTCGAACGCGAACATTTTCGGGTGATATGGCATCGCCCCTGGAAAGCTGCTCAAAGGCTCCCGCTGGATGATACCGATCTGTCCCATCAGGCCATTCTTTCGCAGACCGATGAGGGGTACGAGATTCATCTCGTCAAATCGGGGGCTCAGATCGAAGAAGAAATGTCTGCCGCTCTTGGAAAAGATGCACCCATCCAGGTCATCTGGCAGTCCAGACGCCTCGTCGTCATCGAACGTTCAAGACTCATCTTCTGGCCGCGTCCGGGCGTCCCCATCGCTGCAGAACCCGGAAGTCCTGCCGCTGAATCCGTCATTCCACAAAGCTGGAAAACCAGTCCGACGATCGTCAATATCTCTCCGGAACTTGCAGACGGCGATTATGAACTCGATCCGGATGGACTGATGGTCCTCAATCGAACCGCCAAAAAATTGTCCTATTATCGGTTCAATACCAATACCTGGACAACCGCACGCATCAATGCTACCGCAGCCATTCAGGGCCTCGGTTCGGGATCCAAATACGCCATGGCCGTGACGATCGATGCCAATACCGTCAGAGTCGTTGCGCGTCTCGGGTCCTTTTTGCAGAACAGATTCGAAGCAAAATACTGGAAACTTTCAACGCCTCCCGAAACCATCGTCGTCGGGCAGGATGATATCGCTGCACTCGATGGCGGCTCCGACAACCGGGTTCAGACCATCGATACGACAGAAATGACCTGGAAACGACTGGCCCTCATCGAATATCCGACCCCAGGCCGCATCGCTGAGCTCCAGAACGACGAACTCATGACCATCCATAATTCCGGCTCCGATGCACTCATGATATGGAATGCCCGGACCGGACAAAAACTGGTCTCACTGCCCGCTCAGAAGCTGACGCAGATAGATTTCGGATCCATAAGCTCCGCAAGAACCATCCCCGGATTCAAACGCTATAAGCTCCTCGTCAGCCTGACTGAACAGTTCGTCATCTTCGATACCAAAACCGGTTCGCTCTCTGCGCCGCTGCCATTCGAAAAAGTTCCCTGGTCGGATTTGCCGCGCGCCATCGAACTGACGGAACAGGGCATGGTCGTCCATGTGGCCGGGTCTGCTCCGACGCAATGGGATATCTATCCCGCTGATGATTCCGATATTATACACAAATCATTGGCCGATTTTCAGAATGCCAGATTCGACGAACTGCTGACGCCGCAGGAAAAATGGTACGGTTATTGTCTGGCCGACGACGATTGTTTCCAGACCGATATGCCGTCTCCGGAACAAATGCGCAAAACGCCGGCCGTCGCCGTCGCCGAAGCTCCACCATCACATGCACCAACTGCAATTTCATGGATCCTGTGCATCCTGGCTTTTATTGCGATGTTCGCTGTCATGTTCTGGCGACGCGGATTCGGACGTAAATCCATGCTCAAGGGCAGCGGCGAGGATGCTCAGGATCTCGCTGATATCTTCGATGCTCAGAATCGTCGTTATATCTCTGACCGTGACAATCGCTATTTCCTGGCACCCCACATCTATTCAACACCGGTATTTCGTGCATGTTTGAGCGTCATCCTCGGACTGGGCGTCGGGATCCTCGTCGCCGCGCCTTTCTTTTTCGATGATACAGGTCTCACATTCCTGTCGTGGATTGTCATCCTCGGAACACCGGTCGCTGCCGTTACCTGGGTCGCAACATCCTGGACGTACTGGAATCGCTACTACCTGCTGCGTTTTGGAAATCTGGTCGAAGGAAAATGGGAGAACTGCGCCAAAACCAACCCATCCATTATATATGAACCGGTTCCGGGTAAAGTCTTTGAACTGGATCGGCATCAGTGGACCCGAATCGATTTCGTACCCATGGTGCTGTTCGATCCGGCACGGCCAAACTTCGCCATTCAGTACACTGGCGGGTGCAGCCATTCGGTGATTCAGTCCGGAACATTCGAAGAAAAGCCCAGCAGAGCCTGCACATTTGACGTCTTCCAGCTTTGTCCGGTAATCGGATTCCTCGCTGTTACCATCATCTCGACGCAGATGCTCTTCAACCACGCCTATCCCAATCCACTGAGCGCATGGAAACTCGATTCGCTGGCAAATTATGTCGCACGGCAGGATTCCGAAGAGGAACTGACGTTTACGACGGCATGTCTCGACGTATGCAGCGATGATCCCCTCTGCCACAAACAGTGCCATCAGCGACAGCTTCGTCTCGTGCTGCAGAGTGCAGGACTCTCGCTCGCTTTTGATCCGACAATTACCACCGCAGAATTCCTCGATCTCTATCGGGCAGACGTCGAAAAGGCCCGCAGCATTTTGCTCGAACAGCCCACCCTCGGCTGCAATGAACGAAATGAACAAATCGAAGCTATTACCCTGTGGCCCGATAATATCTCCAAAGCATTCTGGAGCACCTACGCAAATCCTCAGACTTTCGAGGCGGCTCATCTCGGTGAAATCTACCAGAATCTAAAACGGGATGCTGCTACACTCAAGGCGCTCTGTGACGAGGACGGCGCTTGTGCAAGAAATTCGCAGGCCTGCCCGGTTCCGCCAACCTGCCCCGGAAGCGTGTCGCTGCTCAAGGCCCGCGTCTGCGCGTTCCAGAAAGCGATGAATATTCCTGAAATCAAGGTTCCTGAATAGATTTGTTCTGTGGGGCAATTGTCTATGTGCCTGCGGCACATACGACAACTGGCTGCTGCTATTTGCCTGCAGCAAATACGCAGCAGCGCCGGATTAAATACTATTTAATTCGGAATACTAAATGTGTAGAATACCCATTTGTGTTTGCCATCAACGCATAACCAGAATGGGAGATTCTACTATGAAGAACAATTTAAAATGCAAAAGCGTTTTTTGGAGTGTCTTTCTGAGCTCCTTGTTGTTCGCCGGATTTGCCGGTTGTTCGGATGATTCCGTCAGCAGAACGAATGATGATACAAATTCACAGCAGTGTGATTGTGAAACCGGCGATAATTGCAGCGAAGCTGAACTTGAGGATTGCAAAAAGGATGACGCATGTCCGTCTGAGTGCCCAAATGACTGCACCGACGGCAAATGCAACGAGAAGGACAAATGTCCCGAATCCTGTCCCGGCGATTGCAGCGAAGATGGCAAATGCAATGAGAAGGACAAATGTCCCGAATCCTGTCCTGGTGATTGCAGCGAAGACGGAGAGTGTAATCCAAAATCCAAATGTCCCGAAGCATGTCCGAATAGCTGCGGTGATGATGGTGAATGTCATGAAGTAACGTGTCCGGAAGATTGCCAGAATGGATGCGATTCCGATGGGGTTTGCAAGACTGATGCTGATTGTCCTGCATCATGTCCCGGCAATTGCACGGATGGCGAATGTAATACTGGTTCCAATTGTCCCGAAGATTGTCCGGATACCTGTGACGAAGAAGGTAAATGCCCGACCTCAGCTTGCCCTGAAGAATGCCTCGAAAATTGCAATGAAGATCTGACGTGCCCGGATCCCTGTCCCAAAGAATGTCCGGGAAACTGCGACGACGAGCTGAAATGTCCGGATAAGTGTCCGGAAGCCTGCCCGGGTTCATGCGATGAAGAGGGTAAATGCAAGTGCCCTGAAACATGCACGACATCCTGTGATGATGACGGCATTTGTAAATGCCCGGATACCTGCAAGACGAGATGTGATGTGAACGGAGTCTGCCAGTGCCCGGACACCTGCACAACGAACTGCGATGCGAATGGAGTCTGCCAGTGTCCGTCAACATGCACAACGAACTGCGATGATAATGGGGCATGTCAGTGTCCATCCACGTGCAAGACGAACTGCGATGCGAACGGAGTCTGTCAGTGTCCGGCAGCATGCACGACGAAATGTGATGCAAATGGTGTTTGTCAGTGTCCGGATTCATGCAAGAATACCTGCAATGCAAATGGGGAATGCCCGGTCATGTGCGGCAAGGAAGTCGTCAAAAGCATGTATTTTTCATACAAGGAACTCGATATCCTCGTGCCGGATTCTTCGGGCAGAACCAGCGCGGATATGACGGTTTATATCAAAACCGAAAAAGAAACCTACAATATGGAAACCGCTCCATGCAAAGCCGATATCGTATTGACCATGGACGATAAAACCATCGCCACAGTGACCAAAAATAGCAAAAAGCCAAAGAATGCAACATTTAAGGCAGTCAAGGCAGGTAAAACCAAATGTACCATCAGCCTGAAAGGTCAAAAGGGCATCACGGGCTCCATCGTCGTTCGGGTTCTCAATCTCAATAAAATCGACGCCAACCTCGCTGCAAAGAATGATGACGGAAAATATCCGCATATTTACAAAAAGCCGATGGCCATGGTCTCCACGACGCGTGTTTCTCAGGGATTCGACTTTTATAATGATAATTTCATGTATTTTACGCAGCTCCCCAAGGTCAAAATCGATGGCAAGGATGCTGTAGCAAAAGATGGAAAAACGTTCTATGATCGTACACAAATGTATATTTTCCAGAACGACGCCAGCAAGAATAGCAAGCCGATGATCTTCCATGCCTCAGGGCATGGCCAGAATCTGAGCGTCGAAAATGTCAGCGGCAAGGATTATCTGTGGTTCGCAAATTATGGAAACCTGATCTGCCTGGATGAGGCAGGTAAAGCATGTAAAGATGGTACCGTTAAGGGATGTAAATGTAATGATGGATACAAAGAGTCCCAGATAATCTCAAGAGTCGAGTGGAAAGAGAATACATCGCTCTATCCATCGGATGCAAAAGAGAATTACTATTATCCAGGTAAAAATAATAATTACTATTATAAATTTGAACCTGCGCTTGATGTCAAGAATAACAAGTTTGCATTCAGAGCGCTCTATAGTGGTGATGGCAAAACTTATGTACGCATATATCACCTGAACAAAGTTAAGGAAATTGCAACAACTCAGGTTACATTGCCTCGTGGTATTAAATGGATCAATAAAAATAATGAGCTGAAAACGGGATACAAACCGAAAGTTGATGTCAGGGATTTGTCCAAGATCGATGCTCTGAATGAATGGTCCGTTGCAAGTCTGCCGGTACAGGGACTCGAAATCGAAAATGGCATTGCCTATACCGTTACCGGCCTGCCCAAAAAACTCGCCAAAGCCGAAGGCAAAAATGGCAAATATTTATATAAATCAGAAATACCGCTTACCATCTACAGCTATGGCGGAACTTCGCTCGGCGGTCCCAATAAGAAAACGATCAGCAATAAAAATGGAAATGAATATGTCTATTATCTGAATACCTCCAAGGGGCCGAAAGAAGAAATTAAATATAAGGAAAACAACAATGACAATGGTAAGACACTAACCTATTCCGGTTATTTCCTGAACAATGCAGAACTGGACGGAATGGTCAATTTTACCGAAAATGGCAAGAAATTCGAGCACAATGGGTACTTCGAGCCGGAAGGTATCCGGGTTTCGGATGGCAAGATTTATCTGAGTGTTACAGCCAGATATAATGTCGATGGAGAATCCAATAAAGCCGCGCGCCAGGTTATCTTTGTATATAAATTGTATTAGTCAGAGCCGGTTGTCGCGCAAAAAAAAGAAATGCGGCGTATTGCCTCAGGCAATAGCCGCATGGCACCGCGTATTGGCCCAGGGCCAATAGCGGTGCTTCCCATAATAAAAAGCACAATCTACATCTCGTTGTATCCGTGGCCGAAGATTTCATAGAATCCATTCTGATCCAAATCATCGTGCCAGATTAGTCCCGAACGGCCGTCTTCTGTGCATGCCATGGCGGGCTGATCCTGAGTTCCGGCAGTAATGATATTGACGTTGTGGTTGTCTTCGAGCTTGCCGCTTCGGTAGGCTCTGCGTCTGATATCCCCGGAATTCCTGGCTTTGGCAGTCCAGGCATACACAATTTCGTTGTTTTTATTGACACACAGAACTGGATCCACGGCATCTTCACCGGCATCCGAAATCCACATATCTGCAGTCAGGTCTTTGCCATCGGCCTGATAACCGCGTGCTTTGATGCGATATATGCCATTCGCGTCTTCGTCATCTTCGTATGCGATATAAAAGACACCTGCGCCATTCATGCTGATGGTGGGATTGAGCTGCTGGCCGTTGTCCAGCGTGTTGACCGTAAACATTTTGAGGCGTTCGGTACCGTCGGCATTGAATCCTTTGGCGACGATTTGGAACATTTCATTCATATCGGTATCGTCTTCCCAGGTGACGACGAAATTGCCATTGTCGGCAATGCCGACGCTTGGTTTGCGGCGAACGCCGGCGAGTGTATCGACGTTTTTGGCGTCAAAGGCCTGCTGGCCGTCAGCTTTAAAGCCGCGGATGAAGATTTGCGGCGTTTTGGCATCGTCAGATTCATCTTCCCAGGCCACGACGAAACGGCCATCAGGAGCCATGGCGATCGATGGATTGGTTTGCTGGCCATCGGATTTTGTGTTGACGAGGGTTGGTTTAATGCGTTCTTTGCCGTTCTCATCAAAACCGCGCATCATGATTTCGTAAAGCCCGTTGCCGTCGGTATCATCCGCCCAGACGACGACGAAATTGCCATCCTTATCCATGGCAACTGCGGGGGTCATCTGATCGCCGGCTTTATTGGCATTGATTGTAAACTGGGCAACTTTCTGACAGCCGCCGCCATAAAAGATGCGGCCCTCGATATCATGATTGGGCTGATCCTTTTTGATGCCGGCTGTGCCGCTGCCATCTTCTGAACTTGAGTCATCTTCCCAGACCGTGACCATGGTTCCGAGCGTGCGATGCATGGCAATGGCTGGTTTGAGCTGCTGACCATCGCTCTTGCTGTTGATGTTGCGGTTGGTGAATCCAAGATAATTGCCATCTGAATATTTATAATCGATGGGGGTTGTAAAATCGCAGTCAAATGAGAACTGATGATCCGCATGTTTGGCATCTGAGGGATACCAGTTGCGCGATGAATTCAGTTCAGAACAATAGAATGCTGGCGTTTTTCCGGCAAATTCGCTGTTTTTCAGAACTGTGATGGTTTTGCCCTGAACCTTATTGGTTTTGGGATCAAAGATGAGCTGGCGCAGCCAGCCATTGCCCGCATCATTGACGTGGGCACAGTGGGATGTGCATTCGCTCGTCTTCGATTTGTGACAAGGGGCTTCAAATTGATAATCGACCACCATTTCGGTGACGGTGTTGCCATTGTATGCTTTTTTCTGCCGCCATTCCGTTTCTCCCTCATGTCCGCTGACGGCCATGATGATATTGTTGTGACGTGCAACGAGCTCGTGATAAAGATCATATCCGCTGGCACCATGTGCAGCATCCGGCAGATAGGCAGGCCCCGAATAACCGTGTCTTCCAAAGACACTCGTTGCAAGCCTTTTGCTCGCTTCGTGTTCCAGGTAATTGTGGGTTTCGATAATCACGTGGTAATCATTGTTTTTCTTGATGAATTCATCTGCCCAGCAAATGACATCCTTACGGGCGGCGAACTCAAGCGCCAGTACGAGGAACTTAATATTGCCCACCGAGAAGGTAATATAGTAATTGCCTGTGTATGGCGTTGTATGGAACCAGTCCTTTCCCTTAAAGCGTTCCGGTCCAAAATATTTATGAATTCGTGAACGCTCGCGGCTGCAGTTCCCGTTTGCTTTTCCGCAGTCGTGGCCATAATCGTGATTGCCGGTCGACACTGAGTAGGGAACTGTAGATTTGTCGAGATAGGTTTTATGCGCATAATCGGCAATCTGCCAGTGGGGTTCTGAATTATTGTCGGTAATATCACCCAGATGAATGGCTGCCCGGATGTTTTCTTTCTTTTCGTTATCCTTAATCCACTTCATTTGGCGAGTATATATATTTTTTTCTCCGGGAGCGTTGCTGTAGTTTTTGGAATAATTCTGGGTGTCCGGAATTAATATAATTGAGAATGGTTCGCAGTCGCTGCCGCATGTTAATTCGCATGCAGTTTTTTCTTTATTGCAGGTTTTGCCGGTACCGCAGGATTCTGGTTTGGACCATTCCATGCAGCCGGTGTCATTCTTGGTGCATTTAAAGATACTGTTGTTCTCACACTTGTTTTCGCCTTCCCTGCATTCATCATTGCATTTGCACGAAATGGTTTCTTCGTCACAAATCAGTCCGGCTTCACACGCAACAGGTTCGCCCCATTCGGTACATCCGTCTTCATTGGAATCCCCGCATTCCGAGATGCCATTCTGATCGCACTTTTTATCACCGGCAGTACAGGCATCTGTACAGCCATCGACACATTGCAGGGTTTCGGGATCGCAGATTTGATTGTCGGGACATTCAGTCAGAGTCCATTCGGCACAGCCCTGGACATCGGGAGTACAGGTTTCAATGCCTTTGTCTGAACAGCGAGTGAGTGCATCCGGATTGCAGGTTTCCTGACAGGGGATGCAGGTAATCGTCTCTTCATCGCAGTAGGTGCCCACATCACAGGGTTTAACGGTGTGAATGCCGCAGCCTTTTTCGTCATTTTCGCAGATATCAATACCTGCTTTGATACACTTTTTCGGTGCTTCGGGATCGCAGGCATCCGGACAGTCTTCGACGCATTTACCTGTGTCGTAATTGCAGTAAGTACCGGTTGGGCAGGACCCGGATTTTTTCCATACCGCGCAGCCATTTTCATCTGCCTTGCACTTGAACAATCCGTCTTCGGAACATTTGGTTTCGCCCTCTTCACTGCAGGTTTCTCCGCAGCCTTCTTCGCATTCAAGCGTTTCCTCATCACAATGCGTGCCGGATTCGCATATCGTTTTGGTTACCCATTCCGGGCAGCCATTCTTGGGCTTTTTGCACTCGGCAATTTCGCTGCTGTTACTGCACTTTTTTTCACCAACCGTACAGGCATCCGAGCAGTCGGGCGTTTCCGGGCAGGTGCCGTCTTTTTCGCATTCTTTGGATTGTTCGGGTGGCTTGGTTTCCTGCTCTCCGAGAGAATCGCTCTCACATCCGGCATAGCCGCATGCAAACAGGGCAATCAGGGCAAGCGAGTATTTTTTTAATGATTTCATGAGCTGGTATCCTCCATTCAATGTTGTATAACTATTTTTTGCTCAGACACACCCCGATAGGCTAACAAAAACTATCTGTTCGTGCAACGATAATCGAAAAGCACTATGCTGGTGCGGATACAATTAAATATTTATTTGTAACGAACAGATGGCGGCTGCGGTTTAATACATTTGTTCAATTTACAGGCAGTTGACAAAATAACGATAATTTAAGGCAATCGATATGAATCACTCGGAATGGATGGTGATTCATCTGATTGTTTGTCTGTTCAGCGGAGTTGATTCACCATTGCCTTTGCGTCCTCGTCTCCCTGTTCTGCAGATTTTTTGAACCATCTGAGTGCTTCTTCCTTATCCTGCATGACGCCTTCGCCATTCAGATACATTTTGCCGAGATTATATTGTGCATCTGAATCGCCTTGTTCTGCAGATTTTCTATACCACTGGGCTGCCGTGAATTTATCCTGTTCCGTGCCTTCGCCATTTGCATACATGCTGCCGAGACTGTTCTGGGCTTTTGCGTTTCCGCCTTCAGCAGCTTTGGTGTACCATTCAAAGGCTTTCGGTATATTCTTTCCCGTACCTTTACCGAAATAATATATGCGCCCGAGGTTGTTCTGTGCACCAGGATTCCCTAGCTGGGCTGCTTTCATGTACCACTCGATGGCTTCTTCATAATTTTGTTCAACGCCCTCTCCTTCTTCATACATATTGCCGAGATTGTTCAGGGCCCATGGTTCATTTTGTTCGGCAGCCATTCTGTACCATTTGAGCGCTTCTTCATAATTCTGTTCAACGCCCTGTCCCTTGCTGTACATCACCCCAAGATTATTCTGTGGGCCGGCCAGTCCCTGGTCGGCTGCTTTTCGATACCATTTCATGGCTTCTGCATAATCCTGCGCAACGCCATGGGCTTCATCATACATGCGGCCAAGGTTGGCTTGTGCCATGGCATCACCTTTTTCTGCGGCTTTTCGATACCACTTGAGTGCTTCATTGTAATTCTGTTCAACGCCCTCGCCGGCATCATATAAATAGCCGATAGTACTTTGTGCGTAGGTGTTTCCTTGTTCGGCTGCCGCTTTGTACCACTTCGCGGCTTCTTCATAATTGATGTCGGTACCTCTGCCGTGATAGTACAAATTGGCAAGATTGGATTGTGCCAATTCATGTCCCTGTTCTGCGGCCAGGCGATACCATTTTAATGCTTCTTCGTAATTTTGTTCCGTTCCTGTGCCGATATCATACATATAACCCACATTGGCCTGAGATTGCATATATCCCTGTTCGGCTGATTTCAGGTACCATTTCAGTGCTTCCTGACGATCCTGCGTGATTCCCTCACCATAATAGTATTTATATCCCAGGTCATGCTGGGCCTTCGCATCACCCTGATTCGCTTTCTCCAGGATCAAAGCGTACGAAGGGGGAATATTCGCAGATGTACCCTGGGCATCATTCACAGTATTGTTTGTCTTGTTTGCAGTGCCGGTATCGCTAATATATGCATATACAATAACGATGACGGCAAGGATGATGATGGCAGCCAATCCCGGTGCCCATTTGGATGCATTGCTGTTGGAATGCCGGATGTTCTGGCGTTGTGATTTCTTTATCAGTTCGAGGAGTTCATTGCCATTTTGCGGCCGATTTTCCGGATCCGAAGACATCATTTTTTTAATAATATCCGAAAACCAGCCTGGAATACTCTTTGGAATATATCGATCAAAGTCAGGCAGAATGCCCTTGAGCTTCATGTCGCACGGTGCAACCCGCGATACCAGATGCAGCATGGTCGCCCCGAGGCTGAAAATGTCCGATGCCGGTGTCGCTTTGCCATACAATTGTTCCGGTGCGACGTAGCCGGCGGTTCCCGCAAATGTCATCGAAAAAGTCTGGGCAGTGTTCGCCACGACACCGAAATCGACCAGATATACATTGAGTTCATCGTCGACGATGATATTGGCCGGCTTGATGTCCCGGTGCACTACCGGGGGAACGGAACCGGCCAGTTTCGAGAGAATAGCGGCCGCGTGCTCCAGTATTGTGATGCAGTCTTTTATACTGAATATGCGTCCGTTTCGGATTTGCTTTTCGAGCGACAGGGCATGGATATACTCTTCGACCAGATATATGGTATGATCCGTTTTGATCGTTTCGATATATTTGGGGACGCCTTCGATATTCAGATTTTTCAGAACATCGATTTCTCTTTCGAACAGCTCGACATCCTTCCAGTCTTTCGCGTTTTTATAATCAAATATCTTGATGGCAACAGGTCTTTCCCGTTCGTCCAGGGCCTTGAGCATCGTCGCCTGTGCACCGTGTCCGATTTTTTCCAGGTTGTGGTAATGCGCAAGCAGCGCAGAATGCTGAGTTTCCGGAGCTGAATCGGATGTATTGCTCGTATCGGGGGCATCGTCCGACAGTTCTGTCGCTGGTTCCTGGGAAATCGTCTGTTTGGGTTGTTCAGTCATGATTAAACCGCGGTATATGCTTGTTTCTAATCGATGATGATACCCATGCATCCATATACACCATAGGCCTTGGGAGGGCATTCGGCAGAATCATAACACTCATAAAATTCCTTCTGTTTTGTACATGCAGAATATGCATCAGAATCTGCTTTTTGCTGTTCACAGGTTTTGTTGTACATGCATCGCATATATTCGAGTCGATCATTCCAGCAGCCATGGGGCTCATATTCATTGTAATCACTGTGGCATTCTTCAAGGCATTCTTCACGATCTGCTGTTGCCGGATTGCACGAAGTGGCGTCGCAGTATTTGATACACTCCGTTTTGTCATAGCTCCAATTGTCACTTTCACATGCGGAAATCACCAATCCTATTGCTGCCAAAATCAGGATAATCTTGCGCATTTTATTCTCCTGTTGGTTCAACGCTGTCATCGGCGGGCTTTTAACTCAACCATGACAACGGCTGCAGTCTGGGCATCGCCTTTTGACATAAAGGCAACGATACAATACACCGCTCGCAGCATAACATATCTGCGCGTGTCATGGAGATTATTTTGTGTTTGCCCGCCTGTGCGCTTTGCGCATACGGCACGCGTTGGCGGCCTATGGGCGATCTGCGTTCGCCCATACAGCCGCCTTGCCGCTCGCTATGTGCTCAACCTGCGGTTTGCGCGCATACGCGGGCGGCTGCGATATCTGCTGAACACATGAAAACTGCGGTATAATACGGTTGAATGTATTTGCGTTTTTGCAGGCTTAATGGGCATGAATTCGGGGGTTGTATCCGCAATAAATATACAAAACTTTACATATAATATATTGTTGATACCAACTGCATTTTGTATAAACCAATTCAGATTCTTTATGCTGAACCACAGAGGTAAGCGTAGTTCCCACAAATAATTTGCTCAGGAGTGCGTATGTTAAGCCGACAAAAGATTTCAGTGGTGATTGTTCTCGCTATGATGGCGCTTTTGTTCATGCAATATGGATGCAGTCATAAACAACCAGTTAAGCAGGTGGAGGAGAATGTGAATACGCCGGAAGCGAATGCGCCGGAAAAACAAGTAAGCAATTGCACAACGCCCGAAGAAATTGCGGCCTGTTTGCGCAGTGGTGAAGTTGAATGTGTGTATCAGCAGTTTGATGCGAGGATGCAGAAAAATATGACAATCGAAACACTCAAATCTTCAATGGTGCAGCTGCGTGCTGTAATAGGTGAGTTCGTTTCGTACCAGCGCACAGGTCAGGGTGAAGTGCAGGGGATGATGATATATGATGTTGTGGATAAATATGAACATCAGGTGGTCGTAACGCGCATTAGTTTTGACAAGGAAAAGAAAATCAATGGGCTTCAGATAATGCTGGGCGAAGAAAATGCACTTCCAACGCCCGGTGCGAATGGAGAGGCTGCCAATGCAGACAGTTTAAAGAAAACGGAGGAAGGTCCGGTTTCGACAGATAAGTACAGCGAAACTGAAGTTCAGGTTCAGGCTGCCGGCGGTCCGGCACTAGATGCCTTCCTTACTTTGCCCAAAGGCGTCGACAAACCTCCCGTCGTGATTTTTGTTCATGGTTCTGGCCCCAGCGATAAGAATGAAACGAACATGGGGGCTGCACCATTTAAGGATATTGCGCATGGTCTGGCCGAGCGCGGCATTGCATCGCTGCGGTATACCAAGCGAACGGGATCTCCAAACTGGAAACCCGCAGATTTTATTCGATTCGGAGTCAAGGAAGAAACTCTCGATGACGCAAATGCAGCCATTGCATTGCTTCGCGCCAGAACAGATATCAATCCTGAAAAGATATTTGTACTTGGTCATTCTCTTGGGGGCTCAATCGTACCTGTCATTGCCAAAGAAAACCCGACATTGAGCGGTGTTATAGCGATGGCTGGTACACCGAGGGATATCCTTGAAGTGCAAATCGAACAAAATGTGCGAGTACTCGAAGAAATCAAAGTGACCGCATCGCCCGAGGAACTCAAGGAAGCCGAAGAACAAATCAAGCTGCTTCAGGAGACGATTGACAGCACGGTTGCCTTATCCAAAGAGCTTGAACAAGTTCCGGATGAAAAGCTGATATTTGGTGTTCCTGCTTATTATTATAAATCCATGAGAAAGTATCAGGAC
The DNA here is from genome assembly GCA_017441205.1 of Pseudomonadota bacterium. Lineage (GTDB taxonomy): Bacteria > Myxococcota_A > Bradymonadia > UBA4248 > UBA4248 > UBA4248. Next base: position 13,768 of record JAFRYG010000064.1, on the reverse strand, counting down.
AAGTCTTATTATACCGAATTGCGTATGCCGATTTTATTGCTGCAGGGCGAAAATGATATGCAGGTTTATGCGGACAAAGATTTTGCAGCCTATAAGGAAATCTTAAAAGATAATCCCAAAATGGTCTCACACTTGTATCCTCAGACCAATCATCTGATGACGGAGTCGACGAATACAAAAGTGAGTACGCTCAGCCTGGATTATGCCCCAATCAAGCATGTGAGAACCGAGGTCATCGACGATATTGCGGCATTTATCAAGGCCAATTAAATTCTTGTGCCGTAAGGATGTATTCCGCTTGATTGTCATTCCCCCAAAACAATCGCTCGCCGTATGTGCAGCGCACATAGGCGAGCATTTATATTAAATACAAGTATTAATTATCAGCATTTGATTCGTCTTTGGCACCGGATTCCTTTAGAATTTGAATGATTGCCGGATTGTTTGTTCAAGTATATTTTCATTGTCGTTACATGTTTTATTGACATCTGCTTCTATGGCTTTATCATAATCGGGATCATCTTCGATAGCATAGATCCACTCCGAATGGATCTCATTGTTCGGTATATAACACTGTTTTGTATTGTTGTCGTAAGCCTAAATGCGTCCTCCTGCAATCATGGCTTTGACATCATCCTTGATGCTTTTAAATGTATCGATATATATATTTTATCGAATCACAGGAACCGGTTTTGGTCCAGTAATTACCATATTGTCTATCAGTCATCGCCTGAACGACAGCACAATATCCTCGTAGTTGTTCGAGTTTGAATAGCATCCGTTCACGTCGATGTGAATGACGTTAAAGGCGTTCAGGTACGTCTTGAAGTTGATGTCTGTATGATCTTGAGCTTCTCAAAAAGATACATGCTCGCTTGTGCGCTTTGCGCATACGCACGCGTTGGTGGCTTGCAGGCGATCACATAGCGGTTATTTGGCCGCCCATAGCGAACAGAGACGTGTCCCAGAGACGTCTCCTTCTAAACCGGCATTTACTTGAATTAAAATAATTATGAGATAGAATGCCGAATAGGTGAATGTAAGCTGTTTTGTTCACTCTGATAGTTGGTTTTCACTTTAAAAGAGGCCGATATGAAAAAGCATCTCTCTGTTTCATTGCTGATGGCATTCAGTTTGTTTTGTATTGCAGGATGTAATGAAGATACGTCCGCCGAAACGCCTTCATCCGGTGACCAGACATGCGGTTCAGACTGTACAAATGGCTCTGTCTGCGTCGATGGGGTTTGCCAGTGCGGCGGTTCGGTCTGTGACGGCGACGAAATCTGTAAATCCGGCAAGTGTACTAAAAGGGATGATGAATGCACCGGCGACGATTGCCGCGTGCCTGAGACCGGCGATTCCTGCGATGGAAAATGCAGTCTGGATGAAACATGTGTAGACGGTGAGTGCAGATGCGGGGGAAAGAAATGTGATGAAGGAGAGATCTGCAAAGCAGGGGTATGCGAGAAACCAGACGTTTCATGCGTCGGCGATGACTGCGAAAAGCCTGATGCCAAATGCGATGGCAAATGCCGAACGGGTGAGACCTGTGTTGAGGGTGAGTGCAGATGCGGTGATATGATTTGCAAGGCCGACGAAACTTGCAATGCCGGAACATGCGAAAAAGCAGAGGAAACATGTACCGGTGACGACTGCGAAACACCTGAAACCGGTGATCCCTGCAACGGTTCCTGCAATGCCGATGAGACATGCGTTGAGGGGGAATGTCTGTGTGGTGAAAGCAAGTGTACAGAACATCAGATCTGTAAGGCAGGTTCTTGTGAAGATGATCTGGAAGATCCCCCCGGTGAGGAAGATAAGCCGGTCGAGTGCGAACCTGCATGCAGCGAGAATGATATCTGTGAAGACGGAACATGCGTCCCCAAAGAACCGCCGGCATCCGGATGTAATCCCGCCTGTGATGAATCGACGGAATATTGTGATGAACATGGGGTTTGTCAAAAGAAGGAAGATGAGTCATGCAGTGCTTGCGCTGCTGACGAATCCTGCGATCATGGTGTGTGTAAGTGCGGCGATTCCATTTGTAAAGAGAATGAGCAGTGCAGCAATGGAGCCTGCAAACCGATTGATCCCTGTGCAAAGGTGAGCTGCAAGTCAGGGGAAACATGTGTCGATGGTACCTGCAAAGCAATGGCGATATCGATCAACCCCGCCAATCTGGATGTTATGCTGAGTTCGGTATCTGAAAAGATGGTGGCGACCAATTCGAATGAATCGGATCTCGTCTGGAAAGTCAACGGCAAGGCCGCTGATCAAGATCTGTCTGGTTTGCGGTGCCGGAAGAACGATGGAACCGTATCGAAAAAACTGAGTGAATGCATCGTTAAGGATAAAGCAAAGAAAACCGAAACGGTTCAGTTCGTGGGGCATAGCCGGCATTTGACGACAATGACCGTGACCGTCGAGAATGATGCCAAAGCCAAAGCAGAAGCTACGCTTACGCTCAAGCCTTATTTCGATATGGATGGTTTTGTCCAGTTGAGCAGTCTCGTATATAAAAATGGTTATGCTCCGGGACATCATGTCAAGAATTATCCGGGCAACAAGGAATCGGATAATGAGTTAAAGGCCAATCTTGGGGGGATTGAGACAAAGTATGGTCCAGCCAATCCTTACGGTAAGCAGATATTTACGGAGGAAGAGTTAAAGGTCATCGATAATGATATGTTTGTGAATTACATTCGTCCCCACATGCTCCAGGGGGACGATGGCAAATATTATGGAACGCGCGCAAGCGTTGTTGCAGCTGCCCGTTTTTTGATCCTGCAGTTCCCATACGATATCCCCTATTATTCCGGTGCCCTGAATAATACAATAAAGGCACTCAGTCATTATGTATTCAATATTCATGATTCGAAAAAATCCAAACTCTCGGAAATCGGGATAATGGGATTGAATCTGACATCGAATGTATATAATTCTGCAACGAGTCATGCAAAAAGCAATATATTGAGGGAAAACGTCGTGCCCTGGGGGGCTGCCTATTCCTGTGTCGCCAGTGCGAAGGGATGTAATGCATCGGATGAATATCCTTATAATGGTCTGGAGTGTTCCGGTTTCGTGACATGGGCATTCCGGAATGGCCAGCTGGGACTGGGTGACTGGAAAACACTGATGTTTGCAAAGTCCGGTGCCTGTAAACCCAACGGGAAAGTATTGAGAAATTATAGGTGTGAAAATATTGTCAATAATAAAGACAACAAATATGCCTGGTCAAACATGAATAACGGATTGACATCGGCTTACAAAAAACTCAACCGTTTGAATGACTCGGATTTTATTAAACTCAACAATATATCTGAATCTAATCTCCAAAAGAAATTAAAAGAGGTCAAAGCCGGGGATCTGTTGTGGTTAGGCGCATACACGGATAAACAAAATGATCTCTATAAAAATGGGCATGTTGCCATGATTATTGGCATTAAACGCAATTCCAGCGGAGCTTTGACCCATATTGAAGTCGGGGAGGCAACGGGAAACCGAAGCGGCAACAAGCTGACAAAGTATACAATAGCTGAGTTTATCAAAAGCGGATGGGTTAATACGACGAGTAATGCTTCTTTCCTGATTCGGATGGATAATGTCTTTGATTATTATTCCGAAAAATCCACAAAACCAACAAACGAAAAGAGCGATTGTCCGAACAATGTCAATACAGGCGGAAACTGCTATAAATACACGGATATGTACAATGAAGCATTTAACAGTGCGATTGTGAATAAATCCTTGAAGTAGAACCGGATAATGGTCATACGGCAAAAGTGAAATTTGTGGAATCAGTCAGAATTATGGCTTTGACGTCAGTGATTATGACAGAAGGAGTGATATGGTTATTCGACGAAATAGTGTAGTGATCGGTTTTACTCTGGCAGCGCTTCTGTTCATGCTGCCGGGATGCAGTCATAAACAGCCTGCTAAGCAGTTGGAGGAGAATGTGAATACGCCGGAAACGAATGCGCCGGAAGCGAATGCGCCGGAAGCGAATGCGCCGGAAAAACAAGCAAGCAATTGCACAACGCCCGAAGAGATTGCGGCCTGTTTGCGCAATGGTGAAATTGAACGTGTGTATCAGCAGTTTGATGCGCAGATGCAGGAATTGATGTCACTTGAAGCGCTCAAAGCTACAATGGCGCAGCTATACGGCATCTTGGGCGAGTTCGTCTCGTATCAGCGCACAGGACAAGCTGAATTGCAAGGATTCATGGTTTATGATGTCGTGGATAAGTATGAACGTCAGACGCTCGTGATGCGCATCAGTTTTGACAAGGATCATAAAATTAATGGGCTTAGCTTTAAGTTTGGAGAAGAAAACGCATTTCCAACGCCCGGTGCAGATGGTGAAGTCGCCAAAATAGATAGTATAAAACCCAATGACGGTCCGGTTTCGACAGATAAGTACAGCGAAACTGAAGTTCAGGTTCAGGCTGCCGGCGGTCCGACACTCGATGCTTTCCTTACTTTGCCCAAAGGCGTCGAGAAACCGCCCGTCGTGATTTTGGTGCACGGTTCCGGACCTCATGATAAGAACGAAACGATTCTGGGCGCAGCCCCCTTTAAAGATATTGCTTATGGTCTGGGCGAACGCGGCATTGCCACACTGAGATATACCAAGCGAACGGCATCTCCAAACTGGAAACCCGCAGATATCAATCGGTTTGGTATCCGCGAAGAAACCATCGATGATGCAAATGCTGCAATTGCATTGCTTCGCACCAGAACAGATATCAACACCGAAAAGATATTTGTACTCGGTCACTCACTTGGAGGCATGATTGTACCTGTAATTGCCAAAGAAAACCCGACATTGAGCGGTGTTATATCGGTGGCCGGTACACCCAGGGATATACTTGATGTGCAAATCGAACAGAATGTACGAACCCTCGAAGAAACCAAAGCAACAGCATCTCCTGAGGAACTCAAGGAAGCCGAAGCGCAGATTAAACAATTGCAGGATATGATCGATGGTGCGATTGCCAGCACCAAAGATCTTGATAAAGTCGCAGATGAAACGCCGATTTTTGGTGTGCCGGCTTATTATTATAAATCCCTGAGAAAACATCAGGACAAGTCTTACTATACTGAACTGCGGATGCCGATCTTATTGCTTCAGGGCGAAAATGATATGCAGGTTTATGCAGATAAAGATTTTACAGCCTATAAGGAAATCCTGAAAGATAATCCCAAAATGGTTTCGCACTTGTATCCCAAAACCAATCATCTGATGACGGAGTCGACGAATACGAAAGTGAGTACGATCTTCGAGGATTATACCCCAACCAAGCACGTGAGAACCGAGGTCATCGACGATATTGCGGCATTTATCAAGGCCAATTAAATCCTTGTGCCGTAAGGATGCATTCCGCTTGATTGTCATTCCCCAAAAACAATCGCTCGCCGTATGTGCAGCGCACATAGGCGAGCGCAAAGGGCGTATCGAACCGGAAGACGTGTCATGACACGTACTGCCGGCGAGATAGCCCGTGTTCCGTACGAATCAGTAGAAAAGAGCAGCTTCGTAGTCGGTTATAGCTCCATCCTTTGTATAGCATATGATATCCTTATAGTTTTCTGTATCACATTGAGCAAAAGGGTAGGGCATACTGATAACTTTGTTATTGTTCAGCGGTGCGATCCAGTAGAGTATCGGCAGCGGATCTCCGGGATGCAGATGGTTGCTGGGATCACGATGTATTGTGATTTGATGCACGAGGTCATCTTTGAGCGAATCGTCTGGGGGATTGAATTTATAACTGATTCTAAACGAGGGAATATTATGGATATATTCTTTGCTCTCCTGACCAATAATTGCATATAATTCAACGGGCGGATCAGTGTTTGGGATATATTGAACGCTCACGATGGTTGCAATTGTCTTTTGTCCGTTTGCGAGCAATTTTCTTTTGCATAAGATATATCCGTATGGTGTTATTTTATGAGCGGGGAGAGCTTTGCTCGACTTCCATTTCCCTGCGCCAAACGCCAGCCATATAAATCCGCCGATAATAATACATATAAAAATCGCAAAGATTATCCAGGCAAGTATACCGGAAAATCCTGCTTTTAATGCCTCTGTTAATGTGCGTTCATTGAATAGATATACGAATGCAAAATACCCCATCCATCCCGCAAAAATCAGGGTGATCAATTTGATTAAAGCAGATGTTTTTACTTTAGGTTTGTATTCTCCGCGCATAATGGAACGATGCGACATCAGATCGGCAGCTTCCATTGATACGATTTCATTGGGAACGATACGGTCTGACGCAGTCGGCAGAGCAGACCAAAGTTTCAGGTTACCGCTGTCCCAAAGCGTTTTTACCGATTTGAACTGTGCGACATAATCCGGGGATGCATAGAATTTATCGTCAGTTTGTTTGCCTTCTGTAAAATCGGATTGGATAAAGTTATTAAAATACCGTCGGATTTCATCATAATCCGTGAGCCTCTTTTGTGCCGATGGGTTGAGCATGCGCCCGAGCAAATGCATGACGACTGCAGGGAATGATTGCAGATGCGGCTCAATGACGAGTCGAAATTCCAGTGTTTGAATATCTGCCGGGGAGACACCGCTCAGCATATACACGATAGTGGCTGCCAATGCGTACAGGTCGCTTTCGGGCCCCGGTTTTCCCATGAGCTGTTCCGGCGGCATGTATCCAAACGTACCCGCAATTGTCGAGCCGCCGCCCTGAACAATCGGATTGGCCACAGCTCCAAAGTCGATGAGATATACGCGGTCTTTCCCATCTTCCTGGGTTATCATGATATTGCCTGGCTTTAAATCGCGATGAATGATCGGTGGATCGTTTTTGTGCAGTTTTTCGAGGATATCCAGGATCTGGACTGCAATGTTGAATGTTCTGGGCAATGTCCAGCGCAGTCCGCTGCGAATATGTGTTTCGAGGGATACCCCATCGATGAATTCCTGTACAATAAATGCGCAGGGTGGATCGGCATCAAAATATTTAAATGCTTCGTAGAATTTTGAAACGCCGGGGATATTCAGTTTTGACAGAACGTCTGCTTCACGTTCGAAGAGATCGTACGCTTTCCAGTTATCGACCTGATCGATTCGAAGCTGTTTGATGGCAACAAGATTGCCGGTTTTCAGAATGCGCGCTTTATAGATATCGCCCTGGGTACCGCTGCCGATGTGCTGCAAATATTCGTATTTGTCAGCCAGAACCGGCGGCGTATTCAGTTTTGATGTTTCATGATTCAGTGAAACGGCAGCTCCTTCATTTTCGTATTGGCCGATTTCGTTTGTCTGATTCATTCCATCTGATGGCGATTGTATCGGGTTTTGTTTTGTATTCATGCCAATGCTCAGTTTTATATGTACTGTCGCTTTTTATGACTCAGAGAGTTTTTCCAGGCTGTTAAAACGCGGATCCTTTGGATTATAGCGGACGATGCAGTGACATGGTGTGACAAATTGCTTATTTGTCTTCCAGCTGCCGCACCATGTTCGATCGTTGGCATCAAATGTATATTCAGCACGAACTCTATGATTATTTATTCCAAGTTCAGTTGCGCTGTGGATGATACCGTTTGTCGTTGGCCATTCTGCGTAGTCTGAATCATCAATGATGACTATTTTGGGACGCGGCATGTGGTTTTTCAGCCATGCAAGGACGCGTTTGCCAAAAGATTTGGCAGAATCATCCTCATTCTCCGTTTGCGGTATCGGCAGTTCGCCATTTCTGACGCGGCGAATTTCTTCGAGCAGAGCAATGGCATTGATGGGGCGTTTGGATGCAATGGGTTCGAGCAGATGCCCGAGCAGCATGAGCATTGCCTGGGATGTCTGTGGGGCATGTGCCTGTATGGTTCCCATATAATCAAGTGCAAATGCATCGCCGCGGGTTTCCATTTCAACGGGTTCTATGCCGGTGAGCAGATTTACTGCCAGTGCACCGAGTGCATAGTAATCGGACTGAATCACCACATCGTTGAGCATTTGTTCGGGGGCCATATAGCCGAACGTTCCTGCTACCGTCGACTTTTCAGATCGCTTTTGGGGATTGGCCACTGCTCCGAAATCGATAAGCGTAACCTTGGGCTTGTCTCCATCCAAATCACAAAGAACATTGGACGGCTTGATGTCACGGTGAATGACCGGCGGTGCATAATTGGTCTGCAGCTGATAAATAATTTCCGCCAGATTTTCCAATATCTTCAATACTGTTGCTTCATTCAGTTTCCCGCGTTCACTGATAATTGCCTGAAGTGAAGGATATTCAATATATTCCTGAATGATGTAGCTCAGGGATGAAGCATCACCGGCCTGGCATTCGAAGAATTTGGGAACGCCGGGAATGTTGATGGACTTCATCACCTGTGCTTCGCGGCAGAATAACTCGTAGCTTTTAAAATTCTCTGCCAGCGAGAATTTCATCACTTTGACGGCAACGAGCTGTTCGTCACTGTTTCGCTTTGCCAGCCATGTTTTGCCGCTGGTTCCTTCGCCAAGCAGCCGGATAAAGGTATAATCGTCTTTAAGACGTTCTGGCGTCTGAATTTCGTCGTTACTCATTGTGCATTGAGCCTTTTGTCATCATGAGTGGCTTTACCGGCTTTGCCCGGACGCATTTCCTCATTGTCAAACGCTGTTCAACAATCCACATGTATTATGTAATATATTACAATTGAGAGCAAAGAAACTTGTTTGCTATTTATGGGGAGCCGTGCTGCGGCACGGCTTTGTTTCTAATATTATTTATTGCAGATGCAATTTTGTCTATGGACAATTGCGTAAAATCATCGACGACGCAATCGGCATATTGCTGTACGATTTGGGGAGGATTGGTCGTGGTCAGACCCACGACAAAGCAACCTGCTGCACGGCCTGCACGCAAGCCATTGATACTGTCTTCGAATACGACGCAGCTTGCCGGCTCTGCACCGAAACACTTTGCTCCGGCAAGAAAGCAATCCGGTTCCGGTTTGCTCGCCCTATAGTCATCTGCTGTCAGAACGCGATCAATCCATTCGCGCAGTTCCGGGTGTGCACGATAGACGCTCGACATCTTTTTGTTGTTGCTGCTCGTTACGATCGCAGTTTTGATGTCTGCACAGCGGAGTGTAGATATAAATTCCGGAAATCCATCTATAAAACGATAATCCATTTGTTGTTCGAAGATATCCAGGCGCCTTGTGATTTCTGCCTGCAGCAGCAAATCACCGTCGAACCAGTTTTTATAGATCTGATGCAGTGCCTGTCCTTTTATGCGAGATGCAAAATCCGGCACATCCGGTCTGAACTGCCGTCCGATTTCACCGTAAAACCCTGAATACTGGCTCTCCGTATCCAGAATTACGCCATCCAAATCAAACAATGCTGCACTTATCATCAATGGTTTTGTCATGATGTCTGTCCATATTTATTATGATTTTGTATGCCGGGAACGTTGATAGGCCCTTTTAGTAGTTGAAGTTGGAAGTTGGAAGTTGGTTATGGCTGGCGATAGGCTGTTGACTGGGGACGAAATCCATAATCATCGTTTTTCAGAAATAACAACTAATCACTAGCCACCAACCAGCAACAACAGAAAAGAGCTCAAAGCTGACGTCAACAAGCTTGTCATACAGAACTATTTAAAAAGTCCGCCGAATGGCCCCGGGCCAACGTCATGTTCTTTTTTCCATTGCTCCATTTCCTCGACACTGTTGAATTTTAATGTATGATTGCGTATATATAATCGTGCATAATCCATATAATTGGGATCGTTGAGCAGGTTCGGATGCTCATCGCCCTTGATGTATTGCTGCCATGCCGGAGTCAGTTGGGCATGTGAATATGTGGTCGCATCCGCATTTTGGGATTTGCTTATGTCTGCATTATGATAAATCTGATATTTGCACGAGAATTGGTGTTGATCGAGTTCTTCTTCCCGCATCATAACGAGTGTCCCGATTGTTAAATTTCTCGAGCAGTCCTCTCTTACGGCCTCCACGAATTGCCAGTGATTTTCTTCATCCATCCGATAGACAAAATATGCCCAGTCTTCCATGCATAATTGTTTGGCAAATTTAATCGTTTTATCTTCTTTATTCAGGACGACATTGCCCGCACTGATCAGATGAGGTGACGAAGATGTTACAAATGTCTGTTTTGCTTCATCCCAGAAGAGAATATCCGTAAAATGTGTTTTAATTATTCCAAAGATACTTTTTTCTATGACCAGGTCATCGTAGCCGTCAAAGTTCATGTCGGTAAATGTCACGCTGCCGATGCTGTCCAATTGTTTGGCAATTACGGGATCATCCTGCCGAATCAGGCGATACAGTTCCTGTTCGACGAACAATGAGTCGAATGAAAAATCACAATCCGACCAGGGGTGCTCCCGATCATGAAGTTCGGTCAGTGTCATGCGTTCACCGGGCTTTTTATTCACCCTGCGATCCCTGTAGTTGTTGTCTACCGGTGGTACATAATGGGTATATATTACTTCGCCATCGGCATCTTTTATGGTTACTTCATACTGAAAGGTATCTTTGTGAAATTCTTTTGACCATGAAAATGGTCGCGGACGAACTTTGACCGGCGGAAGTTTTGCCTGTTCCGGTTTTGCTGGATTGCGCGGAGCGAGATAAATGATCTCACCGGGGCGCATTTCGTGCGTCTCAGTGATCCCGGGATTGTATTCCAGCAATAAAGTATATTGTTTTGGATCGCCGTAATATGCGCGTGCAATCGACCACAGCGTATCACCTTTCTGCACCGTATGTGTATCCTGGGCAGGTGATTCTGCATAAACGAGATGCGGCATGAGGGAAGCGAGACTCAGCGTCATCAGTGATCCGATCAGAAAGTTTCGTAGAATCATGGCAAATCCCTATGTTTTTATACTGTATATGGGGTATGGCCTGCCATCATCAGAAGCCGATGCGTATTGCCGAACGGCAATAGCAGCGGCCAGCGAGCGTATGGGCGGCAGCCCATAGCAGAGACGTGTCTATCATCAGAAGCTGCTGCGTATTGCCGAACGGCAATAGCAGCGGCCAGCGAGCGTATGGGCGGCAGCCCATAGCGAGTAGAGACGTGTCGTGACACGTCTCATTACAATATATATATTAATATATATTATTTCTTCTTGCGATACGGTGTATCTTCGATCGGCAGTGACTGACGGAATTTGCCATCATATTTATAGTAGGCGAGTGCGCATGCCGGAGCGGTAGGAATCATGCAGAGTTCGCCGCAGCCTTTGGCGCCCAGCGAATAAGGCAGTTTGTCTTCTTCTTTGGGGACGCAGAGGATGACGTCGAGTTCGGGGGCCTGATCGGCGCGCATAAAGCCGATGGTGCCGAATTTGCTCTTGGGATAGCCGTCGATGCATTCGAATTTTTCGGTTACGCCGTAGCCGATGCCCATGACCATGCCGCCTTCGATTTGGCCTTCGACCGACTGGATGTTGACGGGGGTGCCGACGTCAAATGCAGATACGGCCTTGACGATTTTGCCTTCGTCGTTGAGGATGATGACTTGTGCGCCATACGAATACGAGACGTGCGAAATCGGGTTTTCTTTGATGGCACCGAGGGGATCGGTTTTGACCGAGTATTCGCCATAGAATTCCTGGCCTTCGAGATCGGCGATGGATTTGCCGGCATCGAGGGCTTCTTTGAGTTTGACGCCGACGCGGCGTGCGGCTTCGCCGGTGACGACGGTCTGGCGCGATGCGGTCGAGGTGCCCGAGTCGGGCGTGCGGACGGTATCGGCGTTTTCGAAGACGAACAGCGCCGGATCAAGGTTGGTCACGTGGCAAATCTCGGTGAGTACCATCTGGCCGATGCCCTGGCCCATGCACGAAGCCGAAGTGCGGATGTGGATTTTGCCCTGTTCGACCGAAAGCAGGACGCGGCCGATGTCGCTCTTGCCCATGCCGGTGCCCGAGTTTTTAAAGCCAATTGCGATACCCGCATATTTGTTGCTGTAATAGAGATCTTTGACGGCGTCGAGGCAGGCGACCATGTTGGTGTTGGGATCGGCGGTCTGGCCGTTGGGGAGGATGTCGCCCGGTTTAATGGCGTTGCGGCGGCGGATTTCCCAGGGATCGATGCCGACCATTTCGGCCAGCAGATTGATGTTCTGTTCGGTTGCAAAGCAGCTTTGCGAAACGCCGAAACCGCGGTATGCGCCGCCGACGACGTTGTTCGTATAGACCGACATGCCGAAGATATCGATGTTCTGGTAATTGTAGGGGCCTGCTGCATGGGTGCATGCGCGGTGAAGCACCGGGCCGCCCAGCGATGCATAAGCGCCGGTATCGGCAATGATGACGCCCTTCATGCCGGTGAGAATGCCGTTTTCGTCGCATGCCGTCGTGAATTCCATCTCCATCGGATGGCGTTTGACGTGATAATTGAGCGATTCCTGGCGGCTGTATTTGACCTTGACCGGGCGTTTGGTAATCCATGCGGCCAGCGCTGCATACTGCTGCACGGTCATATCCTCTTTGCCGCCAAATCCGCCGCCGACCAGCGGGGCACGGCAATGGACTTTTTCTTTGGGCAGCTTGAGCATCGCGGCGCATTCGCGCTGGACATCGTAAATCGACTGGCTCGTCGTATAAATGAGCAGGCCGTCATCGCCCTCGGGCAGCGCCACAGCGCATTCGGGTTCCATAAAGCCATGTTCCTGCCACGTCGTCTTGTATTTGCGCGTGACGACATATTTTGAATTCTTAATTGCCTCATCGGCATTGCCGCGCACCAGGTTCGCACGGCTCATGATGTTGCCGTCGGGGTGAATCAGCGGCGCATCGCCGCGCAGCGACTCGTAGGGGCTCGTCAGCGGCTTGAGTTCGGTGTAATCGACTTCGATTAAATCGCAGATTTCCTGCAGTTTATCCTGTTTTTCCGACACCACCACGGCCAGCACGTTTCCGACATATTTCGTAATATCACCCTCGCCCAATATGACATCCCAATCCTGTTTGATATGGCCGATCACGTTGCAGGGCACGTCTTTCTTGAGGATGATGCGCAGGCAGTCGGGGTGCGCCTCGGCCTTCGAGACATCGATTTTATTGATCAGCGCGCGCGGATATTTCGAATACAGGCCCTTGGCATAAATCATCCCATCGATCTGCAGATCGTCAGCAAACAGGCCGGTGCCGTTGACTTTTTCGACGGCATCGATTCGCTTGAACCGCTCGTTCATGTGCAGCGTCTTGGGGGCTTCGGGAATCGCACGTTTTTCGCGGAAAAAGTCGGCGGCCATCAGAATCGCGTCTTCGATCTTGCGGTATCCGGTGCAGCGGCACAGATTGCCTTTAATCGCCTTCTTGACGTCGTCGCGCGTCGGGTTCAGGTTTACATCGAGCAGGCTCTTGGCCGAAATGATCATGCCGGGAATGCAAAAACCGCATTGCACGGCGCCGGCTTCGGCAAAACAATGTTCATAGACGCGCATTTCGTCGGCCGGAATGCCCTCGACCGTCACGACCTTTTTACCGGCCATTTTGCTTATCATCGGCACGCATGCCTTCACTTTTGCGCCATCCACCAGCACGGTGCACGTGCCGCAAACGCCTTCGCTGCAGCCGTCTTTCGCTGCCGTCAAATGCAGGTCATCCCTCAAAAATCGAAGCAATTTCTTATCTTCCGCGCATTCGTAATCTTTCCCGTTTACATTGACGACAAACATGTTTTCTCCTTCTCCTTGATGGGGTGACCTGAGAGACGTTCCACGAAACGTCTTTACTGGATGATATGATCTGAGAGACGTTTCACGAAACGT
>JAFRYG010000063.1 GCA_017441205.1 Pseudomonadota bacterium | reverse complement strand
GGATAAGTATAGGCATGATGGGGACTGTTCGGACTATAATGGCGATTCTGAATTATGTGGGTTCGGCCGAAATCAGGCAGGAGGCAGGAGGCAGGAGGTAGCAAGATATAAAAGCGTAACTTTTGAAGTTGGTTTTCAGTTCTCTTGAAGTAATAAACGTTGAGAAAGAAAAGATTTGGGCGGGCGAGACGTCAACATTTCCAAGCATTACAGGAGAGTAACGAGAAGAGAACGATAAGCGCAAAAAAGTAAAAAAAAAAGTTGACGGTAGGGAAGAATGTCCGTATAAGGTGCGTCCGTTGTCAGCTTGTAAAAACAGGCGACACACTTTGACAGCGTAAGCAACCAAAAGGAAGCTGATGTGGCTCAATTGGCAGAGCACCTGATTTGTAATCAGGGGGTTGGGGGTTCGATTCCCTCCATCAGCATGACTGGAAGTATGGAGAGGTAGCGAAGTGGTTAAACGCGGCAGACTGTAAATCTGTTCTCAACGAGTTCGGTGGTTCGAATCCACCCCTCTCCATACGAAATGCGGGTGTAGCTCAGTTGGTAGAGCAATAGCCTTCCAAGCTATGGGTCGCGAGTTCGAACCTCGTCGCCCGCTCTAAGCTTGTGTAGCTCAGCTGGTAGAGTACTTCCTTGGTAAGGAAGGGGTCACCGGTTCGATTCCGGTCACAAGCTTTTCATTTTATTAATAACAAAATAGCCTCATGGTGAGGCATTTGGTTGAGTCAGTGCATTAGGGCACTAAATTTATTACCCAAACAATGGAGGCTGGCTGCTATGGCCAAGGAAACATTTCATCGCGATAAGCCACACGTAAATATTGGTACAATTGGTCACGTTGACCATGGTAAGACGACCCTGACGGCCGCTATCACAACCGTTCTGGCGAAATATGATCCCAGCATTACGGTTATGAAATTCGACGAAATCGATAAAGCACCGGAAGAGAAAGAACGTGGTATTACCATTGCAACGGCACACGTTGAATACCAGACGGCCAAGCGTCACTATGCACACGTCGACTGCCCGGGCCACGCCGACTACATTAAGAACATGATCACCGGTGCTGCCCAGATGGACGGTGCAATCCTCGTCGTCAGCGCATACGATGGCCCGATGCCCCAGACCCGTGAGCACATCCTGCTCGCCCGTCAGGTAGGCGTCCCCTACATCATTGTTTACCTGAACAAAGCCGACCTCGTCGATGACAAAGAACTCCTTGACCTCGTCGAAATGGAAGTTCGTGAACTTCTGAGCAAATATGAATTCCCGGGCGATGATACACCTGTTATCGTTGGCTCCGCACTTCAGGCTCTCGAAGGTATTGACAGTGAATATGGTACGCAGTCCATCGACAGACTGATGGAAGCAGTGGATGACTACATTCCTACGCCGCAGCGTCCGATCGACAAACCGTTCCTGATGCCGGTTGAAGACGTCTTCTCGATTTCCGGTCGTGGTACAGTTGCCACTGGTCGTGTTGAGACAGGCCAGATCCGCGTGAATGATCCTGTTGATATCGTTGGTATGAAAGACCAGATCGACAAAACGGTCGTCACGGGCGTCGAAATGTTCCGTAAATTGTTGGAATACGGTGAAGCTGGCGACAATATCGGCTGCCTGCTCCGTGGTACCAAGAAAGACGAAATCCGTCGTGGCCAGGTTCTCGCGAAACCCGGTTCGATTCATCCTCACAAATCCTTCAAAGGTCAGGTTTACGTCCTCTCCAAAGAAGAAGGTGGTCGTCATACATTCTTCCGCAATGGCTATCGTCCTCAGTTCTATTTCCGTACGACGGACGTCACGGGTGTTGTTACGCTCGAAGGCGACACTGAGATGGTTATGCCCGGTGATAACGTCATTCTGAAAGTCGACCTGATTGAACCAATCGCAATGGACGAAGGTCTTCGCTTCTCCATTCGTGAAGGTGGCCGTACGGTCGGCGCCGGCGTCGTTTCCGAAATTCTCGACAAGTAATTTGTCCTGACAAAAGATCTCCGGATGGCAATCATCCGGGGGTTTAGGGGCGTAGCTCAGTTGGTAGAGCAACGGCCTCCAAAGCCGTGGGCCGAGGGTTCGAGTCCTTCCACCCCTGTTTAAGAGCCTTTTGTCGCATGACAAAAGGCTTTTCTTCGTTATGGCGGGATATTTGTCATGCGAAGCAATTCTGGAGTTCTGCATGGATGAAGTAAAACGCTATGTCAATCTGGCATACATTATAGCAGCCATCGTCATGTCGTGGTTCTTCATGAATTTTGCGGCATGGGTCATGGGCGTCTGCAAGGTCGATGACGCGCGTCTGATGGGTGAACATGTGACGTGGTCGACGATAGTTGGCGGCATTCTCGGTGTGGTCACTGCGATCATTCTGTGGAAGAGTCCCAAAATTTACGAAGGTTCTCTGAGTGTTGCGCGAGAGATGAAAAAAGTCACCTGGCCGACCGGAGATGAAACCAAATATGCCATGAAAGTTGTGATTGCGACATCGCTCATCGTGGCTGCAATTCTTTTTACGTTTGATTTCTGCGCAAAAGAGTTGACGGATTTGATTTTAGGTATTAAGTAGCGCGCGCTTTTTGCGTGATGTCAAAAAAGCGGAAGAGCAAAGCATCATTATCCCAAGATGTGAGGGCAGCTGAAATGGCAATGAAGTGGTACATCGTAAATACGCACTCAGGTTGCGAAAATCGTGCGAAATTATCGCTCGAAGAGCGCATTAAATCCTCGGATCTGAAGGATAAATTCGGCGAGGTTTTGATTCCGGTCGAAACGACGGTCGAGAATCGCAAAGGCGGCAAACGCCAGACAACCCGCAAGTTTTTCCCGGGTTATATGCTCGTTCAGATGGAATTGACGGACGAAACATGGCATCTCGTCAAAGGTACAGCCAAAGTGAGCGGTTTTGTCGGTGGTACGACCGAACCTCCCTCGATGAGCGATGCCGAAGTGGAACGCATTATCGGTAAGATGAACAAGACTGTCGAAAAGACAGATCTCGCGGCTTCGCTCGAACTGAAAGATACCGTCCGCGTTCTGGACGGTCCGTTTGTGAATTTCTCCGGTACCGTGGAATCCCTCGATCGTGACAAATCGAGACTGTGCGTACTGGTGAGTATATTGGGGCGCGTTGTTCCTGTCGAACTTGATTTTTCCCAGGTCGAAAAGGTCAACGCATAGTTTTTTGGATTAGAGAAAATGGCCAAGAAAATTGTAGGTTACGTCAAATTACAGTGTCCGGCCGGTAAGGCGAATCCTTCGCCTCCCGTTGGTCCTGCCCTCGGTCAGCACGGCGTGAACATCATGGAATTCTGCAAACAGTTCAATGCAAAAACGCAGAAAGGTGATGGCATCCTGACGCCAGTCGTTATTACGGTTTATGCTGATCACAGCTTTAGTTTTGTGGTCAAGACCCCTCCCGCAGCAGTTCTGATTATGAAAGAATTGGGACTCAAAGGCGGCAGCGGTGTTCCTAACCGTGAGAAAGTTGGCAAGATCACGAAAGCCCAAATTAAAAAGATTGCGGAGATTAAACTCCCAGACCTCAACACCGATAGCATCGAGTCCGCAATGCGCACAGTCGAAGGAACCTGTCGCAGCATGGGCGTTGACGTTGTCGATTAATAAGGAGCGGCACAATGCCAACAAGAGGTAAGAAGTACAAAGAATCGATTAAGTTAGTCGATAGGCAGAAGCGTTACGACAACGTCCAGGAAGCGATGGCACTCGTCAAGTCCATGACGACGACGAAATTCGATGCCAGCGTGGACGTGGCTGTTCGGCTCGGCGTTGATCCGCGTCATGCGGATCAAATGGTTCGCGGCGCGGTAGTACTGCCCCATGGAATCGGTAAAACAGTTCGCGTAGTCGTTTTCGCCGCCGGCGAAAAAGAAAAAGAAGCTCGCGAAGCAGGCGCAGATTTTGTGGGTGCGGACGACCTCGTTCAGAAAATCAGTGAAGGGTGGCTCGATTTCGATAAGGCGATTGCAACGCCTGATATGATGGGTAAAGTTGGCCGTCTCGGTCGCGTACTTGGCCCGCGCGGTTTGATGCCTAACCCCAAAGTCGGAACCGTCACGATGGACGTGGCTCGTGCCATTAAAGAAACCAAAGCCGGTCGCGTTGAATTCCGCGTTGAACGCGCTGGTATCATCCATGCCCCCATCGGTCGCGCATCCTTCGATGCCGACAAACTCGCTGATAACTTCAACGCGTTGATGGAAACATTGATGAAACTCAAACCCGCTACCGTCAAAGGTGCGTACGTTAAAAGCATCACGATTAGCTCAACTATGAGCCCCGGTGTAAAAATCGACACCGCAATCGTTTAATTGCTTGACACAAGGTTCGGGCGCTATTATAAAGCGCCCGCTTTTTAAGACGGCCATCGGAAACCGTCGGAGACGTGGGCAGCATAATGCTTTAATTTCCTATCCAGGAAGCCTGCTGAGCCGGAACGATGAGTCAGATGAAATTCCTCTGATTCCGGTTCGCGCTCAATCCTCTTTTCCGATTGACCCGAATTTTTAATTTGTTCGACTAGCAGAGGAATTATGAACAGAAACGAAAAAGAAGCCGCGATTGCGTCATACAAAGCGCTTTTCGATGGCATCGATTCCGTGGTCATCGCCGATACAAACGGTGTCCCCGTGAATACGATTAATGAAGTTCGTTCGAAATTCCGTGCTGAAGGTGTCACTTTCCGCGTCGTGAAAAATACCCTCGCCAAGAAAGCACTCGCCGGTACGGTTCTCGAACCCATTTGCGATAAATTCCATGGCCCCGTCGCCGTCGCCCTCAAGGCCGATGATCCCATCACGCCCGCCCGCGTCGCCATTGATTTCGCAAAAGCAAACCCCAATTTCAAAATTACTGCCGGTTTCGCAAGCGGAACCGTTCTCGATGCTGCCGGCGTCGATAACCTTTCCAAAATGCGTACACGCAATGAAGCACGCTCGGCTCTGCTCTCCGTCTTCAAAGCTTCCGCTACCAAGTTCGCTGCCCTCATCAAGGCCCGCGCAGAAAAATTGGAAAAGAACGAAGGCTAATCCTTCACAACATCTTCACTTTATCTGGGCACTATAGCCCGCTTTACTTTTTATATTCGCGCAATCGCGCTCTTACTTTTGTCCGTCAGGACTTCGGAGATTATTATGGTTACAGAAGAACAGGTTATCGAGTATCTTGAATCCCTTACCCTCATCCAGCTGAACGAACTCGTTTCCAAACTCGAAGAAAAATGGGACGTCAAAGCTGCTTGTGGTGGTGGCGTCGTCGTCGCCGCTGCTGCTGCCGCTGCCGTTGAAGAACCCACGGAATTCAAAGTTATCCTCGCTGAAGTTGGCGCCAACAAGATCAACGTCATCAAGGAAATCCGTGCGATCACCGGTCTCGGCCTCAAAGAAGCCAAAGAACTCGTCGATGGCGCTCCCAGCACCGTCAAAGAAGGCATCGAAAAAGCAGAAGCCGAAGACATCAAGAAGAAACTCGAAGGCGCTGGCGCCAAGGTCGAAATCAAGGCCTAATCGCTGTTCGCAGTACGAAAAAAGCTCCCGTTTGGGAGCTTTTTTTTGTTCTTTTTGTCGCTGCGCTATTGGCTGTCTCAGCCAATACGCGCTGCGCGGTTGGCTATTCTGGCGAATACGCCAACCGTCATCTTATGCTAGACTTAGTTTACCAATGCGTTGGTAAGCTCAGAGCTGGCGTAGCCTAATGGAACGTAAAGTCAGCTCCAATGCCGATGAAGTCGTAAAATGACTTGTACTTCCCGTTGTTCGTCGCAACCGCCTTTTCAGGATATACCAGATTATATTGCTTGAACTGGCCGTTGGTCACTTCCATCGGCAGCTGATGGACATGGGCAAACGCAAAATCGAGGCGCGCAAAGCCTATCGTATAGGACAGACCTATCGTCGGCGCGATCTTGTGGTTGTCGTACTGAAATGCTGAATAATACTCTTTTTTGGTGGCCCCGGATTCATACATAAAACCGGCTCTCAGCGTGAGTTGATCCGGCAGAACATGCCAGTCCGCGCCGATCGAAAAACCGCCGACATCCTTCATGTTGCGCGGAATCGTAAAGTCGCCGACCTTGACATCGTCGACCAGGGCATTCGTTCTTAGCCAGACATCATGCGTATAAAGGTGAATCGCGTTCTGTCGGCTCCAGCGCGTAAACCATCCATCCAGTTCGATATCGAAGATATCGCCGTATTTGTACCGCAATCCGAATTTCAGACTCCAGGGCAGCGAGATGCTGATGTCCATCTTGGACCCTTCGAGCGTCGTTCGCTGATAGACGTAGTGGTTGGGTAATGCCGCTTTGACCTTGCCGCCTTTGGATTTGTGGTCCGAAAACAGCTGGAACGATACACCGAGTTCAAAGCCATCCACTGGTTCTGCCCAGATGCCAAAGTTCGCACTCGGCGTAAAGATATCGGATGCATCGATCGTAATGACGCTGTCCATATCGGGGTCTTCGGCTCCAGCCAGTACGCCGAAATAAGTACTCGATACGCCGGTTCCCCGGAATACAAATGTGACGTTCTGTATGCCCGCACCGATCGAAACCCGCGGATGTGGGCGCCATGCAAACGCCAGTTCTGTCGTAAATGCCAGCGTGTTGGCCATATTGATGACTGCATAGCGCTGCGCGCCGTTTTCGGGGAATTTGGCCGGCGCAGCATTGGGCGGAAACAGACCGACGCCCAGTCCAAACTGGTCTGTTCCGAAGTCCGTGGTAAACAGAACCTGGGGAATTGCGATGCCCGGGGCTTCATTCTTGATTTTGTCAAACGTCGTCGTTTGGTCGTTGACCTCTACCTGAGATGCTCTCTGATATTCGAGCTGCAGCATTGCCCAGGTTACGTCGACGAGAAGCTGATGGCCGTCGTTCAGAGCAATGAGTGCCGGATTATAGGCAATTGCATTGGGATCGCGCGTAGATACGACGGCAGCTCCCGCTCGTCCGGTATTGGCCACGCCTCCGAGCGGAATAAACAAACCGCCGGCCGATGCATCTGCTGCCAATAACAGGAAACAGGATGCCGCAATGATTGTCGTGATGGCTTTTTTCATGGTTTTGCACATATTTAACACTTAAAGCATATAAGAATTGAAATAATTACGGAGTAGGCTGACCGGAAGCCGGCGTATTCTGCTTGCTGAAGTCGATCTGCCAGGATGCGTCTTCCGGTTTCCAGTCTTTGGGACGGCGATCGTTGCCCCAGATAGTAAAGTCAATGACACCATAAATGCGTTCGACGCCGCGATCATCATCGGTAAACAAATCATAGGCAAAGTCGAGCAGTGTCTTGACATCCGCACTGTTCCTGCGCTTGGGCGAACCCGGTTCGACGCGCAGCAGCGCACCGGCAATATCGAGCAGCTGCATCAAATTGGACCGTGTTCGCGTTTCGGTTTCGAACATGCGCCGGAAAACTCGGTTGAATGCATGCGTTGGATCGCACTCGTTAAATGCATCGACGCATGTCAGAAGTGTAATGACAAACGAGAGTTCTGAAAAACCTTCCGTCGTCCACACTCTGTCCGGATCGAGCGGTGAGGCTATGACATGTGAGAGCGCCGTCAAATGGCGATCTTCGAGCAGCATGTCACCGAGCAGATAGCCCGCGCCCGACAGATGCGTTGGGACCTCATTGCCGGATTCCATCAGGTGAAGGACAAACCTGCGGAATTTTTCAAGACCATTGGGGCGCGCATCCAGTTCGTTGAACAACTGGAAATAGGCATAGAGCAGACGTCCCGAAATCAGATCCTGAACATCGGGGATGGCTTCTTCGTTGATCCAGTCTTTTCGCGTACCTGCGGCCGTTTTGTCCTCAAACATCGCATGCAGAAGCTTAACTGTTTCGGCAACAATATGAATGCCGGCGGGCTTTTCGAATGCGACTTTGCCATCGGGGGTTTTGACAGTCTTTATCGTTATTTTGGCAAATCCTTCGAGCGCATGATCAAGCTGGTCCTTGGTTTGTGGATTCGCATCCAAAAAATCATCCAGTTCCCGGAGGGCATCTATATAAAGGTATGCCGGAGGCAGAGGTGCAATAAAGTTCCCCTGCGGATCTTTGGTGAACTCTGAACCATCCAGCTTTCGAAGGTTCTTGTCCGGTGTGAGCAGATATTTGACGAATTCCTCGAACCTTGCGGCAAGTTTGGTATTATCCTTGAGCTTGACTTCGAGCAGTGCATCTCCGAAGGCACCAACATCGGCGACGACATCCGTATCTTCGAGCGCCCGGATCAATACGGGTTCCAGACTCCTGAAATCCGAGGGCTGCAGGTCGAGTGGCTTGCCGTCGGCATCCTTGTATTCGACTGTTCCCGATGGATAGTACTCGAACAGGATCGATACGATCCTCGCCAGAACATACGTTTTCTTGTGTTTGCTGAAGACCTCGAGCAATGGATACATCGCGTCGATGAGACCGACTGCTTCGATGGCATACAGCACGTCGGCATTCGAAAGTCTGCATTTGATCCCGGAACGGCAGTTTGCCGTATTCAGGTCGACGCGGTATTTGTCCGTCTGGGATGAAATGAACTCCATGTTGAACATGCGCGTGACTTCAGCTGTCGTCGGATCAATCGAGAGCTTGAGGTCAAACAGGCTGTCCGTCAAATGCGTCAGGAACTGTGCAACCGTCGTTCCGTCGTCGCCAATCAGTTTGGACAGATCGATAAATGTTCCGCTCAAATGATCGACCAGATGCAAATCACCGGTAATCGTCAGCAGATAGGATTCTGCCAGATTGTCGAATGAAATCAGGGTTCCGATTTGCTCTCCGAGTGCACTGATATCCTGGCCGCCTACTTCGACGCGTTCCGTATGAACTTCATAGGGCGTTTCTGAGGTTTCCCACATCAGATGCGCAACTCTTTGGAACAGTGAGCGATTTTCCATGGATTCCGGCGCCTTGTGATCGGCTTTCTGGTATCCAAGAATGGCATCGCGTGGACATGCGCGGATGCAGTCCATGCGTTCAAATGTACCGACATCGTACTTGGCATCGCATTTCTGAAAGCACACTTCGTAGGGACTGTCCTTGGGGACAGAAATAAACTCCTTCTTGCGTTCTGCGAGTTCGGCGAGGAATGGAGCGATCTTGGCAGCGCGCGGATCATCCAGTGCCATGAACAGATCTTCGAGCATGCCCGGTTCCTGTGCCAGATCGAGGAGCTCCGGAACGAGCCGGTCGATTAGATTGTTGTCGCCTGAAAAATGATTCGGAGTTTCGTCGATGATATCCATGATGATATCGACGTCATGAATCAGTTTGGCTACGACATCCTGGTTGTTTTCGAGCAGTTGTGCAACGGCCTCAAAATTGGGGCCGACGGAATCGTGATCGAGCGTCGCAAAGAGTGCCGCAAGCAGTTGTGCCACCGCAGAGGTCTTGGGATAACCGGTATAGGTTCCGTTCTCGTCCGTATAGACCTGCGGTGTGCCGAGAAGAGACTGGGCCGCACGAAGGGCTTCGTCCAGAGTGTCGTTCGTGAGCAGGGTATCGCCTTCGCGGATCAGATACGCGAGCGGCGTTTGCTGCAGATCGAATGTTTCGAATACGGCTTCGCCGTTGTACATTACGCCCTGGGGGCCAATCGTAAAGCCGGCAGGCGTCCCGGTCATCTCGAAGGGGCCTATGGTTTCGCCGCTGGCCAAAAGCTGAAATCCCATCTCATCTGTCGTACTCTGGATGAGAGACGCCATCTCGGAGCGCACAACCGGTCTGCCGGAGGCATCCAGTTTGGCTACAATTTGCGGAGCGTACGAAAGCTGCGGGCCATAGACATCCTTGGGCGTCAGGAGCATATCCACCGCCCTTCTCACAAAACGCGATGGATCCTGGTTTTCCTTCATCTTGCCGGCACTGATCGAGATTTCCTTAAGCAGTTGGTTCGTCGCATTCTTTTCTGTCGTGCTGTTCTGAAGCAAAAGCGACAGAAGTTCATCCGTGATGCCCGACAGATCGTCGTAGCTAAAGGCTCTTCCCAGAGGATTGGCATTTTCCGGATTCAGAAAAAGCGTCGGCGAAACTGTTATCCACGTTATGGCATTCACTGCAGACGGCGATTGCCGTAATTCATCGATGACGGTCGCTACCTTTCTCAGTGTGCCGGGATAGAGCATGTTTTCGTACAACGGCACAATATCAATAAATACCTGATTGAGCGCATCCAAATCTTCTACGGGGGCTGAAGTATCCACCGCCTGGATGAACTTGTCGCGATTCGCCTGGAACGTCGTCAAAAATGCCTCACTGCTGTGATCCTTCGAATGAACCGAATTATCGTAGACAATGTTGAACAGTTCCGTGCCGAATGTGCCATAGTTGCGCACTTCGCGCTGAGGATTGATTTCTTCGATACATCCCTGGTTTGCCATGACGATGGCCAGGGAAAGAAACAGGGATGGTTTGAAAAATGTTCTAATGTTTTTCTTAAATTTTGAATAAAATTTCATAATTCACCAAATTTTGAAAATATTCAAATTAACGCGTTGCGTTATTTGGAATAATATTCCATACATGTATATCTCTGCCCCCGATCGAAACTTAAATCAAGGCTTTTTTGGAATCGCTGCATGAACGGGAAATTGGCTTAAATACTGGAAATTCTGAGATTTTCCGATGCTGATGCGATAATTATTTGAGGAGAATTATGCTCCAAAGTCCGTGATTTGACGTACTCCGGAGAGATAAAATGGTCAGAATCGCGCCCAAAATGCTTGTATTGCGTAAAAAATGGTTTTGAATCCAATTCGTTTGGCGCAGTTCTGCGACAGCCAAACATCTGGTCTGTCGAATAATTGTCTATTTTTAAGGGCTCGCCTATTGCTATTGGCAATACGGCTCGCAGGTGTCGGGCTATTGGCTGAAGTACAGCCAATACGCCCGACAATTTATATTTTATGACAATGAATCCACCATGAGTTCCGTGACGAGTTTCGTGTATTCCACGGGATCGGGGAGCGGCGAACCTTCGGCCAGAAGTGATTGCGAGAACAGAAGCTGTGCGTATTTGGGAATCATGGCATCATCCGCATTGGCGGCAAATCTGGCTTGCAGTTTCTGGAGCAGCGGGTGGTTGGGGTTCACTTCGAGGACTCGCTTGGATATTGGCGCGTTCATGTTGTTCATCTTGGAAATCAGGCGCTGGAGATGCGGACTGACATCGCCGTCCAGACCGACGAGGCATGCAGGAGATGTCGTCAGACGGCTCGAAAGACGCACGCTTTCGACTTCGCTGCCCAGGCATGTTTCGAGTTTTTTCAAAAGATCGTTGTAATCTTTTTGCTGAGTTTCGAGCTTTTCGCGCTGTTCCTTCTTTTCCTCTTCGTTGCCGAGTTCGACCTCGCCGCGACCGATAAAGACGATCTTCTTGCCATCGAATTCCGTAATCTGTGAGAACAAAATTTCATCATACGGATCAATGAGATACAGAACTTCGTAGCCTTTCTGTTTGAATGCTTCGAGGTGCGGGCTGTTTTTGACGACTTCGAGGGATTCGCCGGTAATGGCGTAGATCGAATCCTGATCCGGGGCCATTCGTTTGATGTATTCAGCAAATGTGGTCTGCGATTTCTGCGGTTTTTTGCTTTCGTCGTCCTTCTTTTCTGCAGCCGCTTTTTCGTCTTCTGCAACGGTAAACGTCGAGACGAATTTCATGAGTTTGAGCAGACGATCCTTGTTGTCGTAATCACTTGCGGCACCTTCCTTGATCAGGCGCGAATAGCTGTCCCAGAATTTGGTATATTTTTCGGGATCATTTTCCATCGTGCTGTTGAGCAAATCCAGGATTTTTTTGGTGATATGCTTTTTGATGGTGACGATGCTGCGGTCTTTCTGGAGAATTTCTCGCGAAAGGTTAAGATTGAGATCTGCGGAATCAATGACACCTTTGACGAATCGCAGGTAATCCGGAAGGAGTTCCGCGCATTGCTCCATAATCAGGACGTGCTGTGCATGAAGGCGCAGTCCATATTTGGCATCGCGGTAATTCATGTCGTATGGGGCATGTGACGGAATAAAAAGAAGTCCGCGATATTCCATCGTTCCTTCTGCCTTGACGTTCAGACGAAGCAGGGGATCGGTCCAGTCATACGTAATGTGTTTGTAGAATTCGTTGTATTCCTCGTCTGTGACTTCACTTGCGTTTTTGAGCCAGATGGCTTTCATTGAGTTTGCCTGTTCCCAGACTTTTTCAGTGACCATGTGGGTCGGATCGTTGCAGGTGCTTGAATCGTGGCCTTCGGCCTCTTCAACGCCTTCGCGGTGATGCTGATGCTCGCATTCCACCATGATGGGGTATTGCACGAAATCACTGTATTTCTTGATGGTGCTTTTGATCATGTAGTCGTCGGTAAAATCCGAGAGCTGATCTTCTTCATCGGATTGACGCAGATTCAGAACGATGGTCGTTCCGACGCCGTCTTTTTCAGTATCTTCAATGGTATAGGCCCCATCGCCGGTTGATCTGAATGTGAACGCTTTGTCCTGACCGGCGCGTTTGCTGGTTACGGTAACATCGTCGGCGACGATGAATGCGGAATAAAAGCCGACGCCAAACTGACCGATCAGGTGATTCGCCTGTTCCTGATTTTCGGCTTTTTTGAGCTGTTCAACAAAAGCTTTTGTGCCGGAATGGGCAATGGTTCCGAGGTTTTTGATCATGTCCTCTTTGGTCATGCCATCGCCATTGTCTTCAATCGTCAGTGTATGTTTGGCTTTGTCGGCGTGGATGCGAATTTCGAGCTTTTCACCATCGCTGAGTTTGCTGGGATCAGTCAGAGCCTCAAAACGGCGCCGATCCAGAGCATCCGATGCATTCGAAACCAGTTCCCGCAGGAAGACATCTTTGCTGGAGTACAGGGAATGTGCCATCAATTGAAGAAGTTCTTTTGTTTCTGACCGAAATTCAAATTTTTCCTGTGCCATTTTATCGTTCCTTATTCTCAATGGAGGTTTTGTCAGTCAATCAACTCATGATAGAAAAATGGTGTGAGCCAAATGCGCCGGAGAATTTCAGAACTGACGGCTTTTAGCTCATTTCAACGAGAGACCGAGAGTAAACACGGCCATAATGCGGGCAAGTTTTTTTGTGGGTATGACACATGAGAGAATCGGGAGATATGATATATGCGTATCCTTGCTTCATCTGAATCACTGATCGAACGGCTGGTGGGGCAGGTGATTGCTTCCGCAGATTCTGATTTCAGCGATTTTTCAGGTTATGGCTGGGATGATCGTGCGGGATTACCGCAGGTATTTGTGTGTCAGAACTCAGAACTGCATTCGGGCTGGGAATTGGGGATTATTGAGGAATTTGCGAATTCTTCTCAATTCGATCGCCTTAAACTGTGGCAGGGAATGCCAGTTTTTGCATTGGCCCTCGATGGAAGCGGTTTTCATGGACAAAACGGGCGTGTCTGGCATACCGGTCCGGGAAATCTGTATTTGTCCATGGCAATTCCCATCAGAATGGATGTGGCAAAAGCTGCAGAACTTCAGGTACTGCCAGCACAGACCATCATTCGCGTGCTGCAGAATCGGTGGCTTTTGGGAATGCACGCAGAAATCAAGGTTCCCAACGATATCATTGTGATTCGCGATGATGAGCGGTCGCCTCGTAAATTGGCCGGAATTCTCACAGAACTGCGAGTTCGGGGATCTCAAATCACACAAGTCAGATACGGCATCGGAATCAACATCAAACATGCGCCTGATATCGACGACCCCAAACATTTACCTGCAGCATATTTATTGAATTGCGTGGACCTTGGGGATGCTGATGCCTGTTATCGGTTTATGCTGACCCATATTTTAAATGATATTATTGAACACATGGCTGAACATGAGTGAACAGTTCTGAATGCGGGTTGCAAAAAACAGCAAACGGCGCCATCAGGCGCCGTTTGAAGTAAGGGAATTAATCAGAACTTGGTTTGGCATTTGCCGGGAGATTTATCGGCTTAATTGCCGCCTTTATCGCCATCGCCATCGCCATCGCCTGGTTTGTCTGCATCGCCGTCGGCGGGTTTATCACCGTCGCCGGGTTTGTCAGCATCGCCATCGCCGGGTTTATCGCCGTCGCCGGGTTTGTCTGCATCGCCATCGCCGGGTTTATCGCCGTCGCCGGGTTTGTCTGCATCGCCATCGCCGGGTTTGTCGCTGTCGCCGGGTTTGTCGGCATCGCCGCTTCCGGGTTTGTCACCGTCGCCGGGTTTGTCGGCATCGCCGCTTCCGGGTTTGTCACCGTCGCCGGGTTTGTCAGCATCGCCGCTTCCGGGGTTATTGCCGTCGCCGGGTTTGTCTGCATCGCCCGGTTTGTTTGCATCACCGCTGCTGACTAAACATCTGTTGTATTTGGCATTGTTTTCTTTGTCATCATACATCTGACAGGAAGAAGGTGCTGCACAATCAATGTGAACCAGGCCGCCGTCACCGGTATCACAGTAGTCGTAGGATTTTCCATCCTCGCTGCAGACACCGACGTCAGTAATGTTCGCGGGACAGGGTACTTTGCACAATGAGAAGAGATTCTTCAGATCCGGTGAATCAATGGTGATACATTTGTCATCGCAGTGTTCGACGGCGAGTTTGTTGTCGGCACCGCAATAAACGAGGGTCGCTCCGTAATTGGTGCAGATACCATCAAACGTGACATCGCCGCATGCTGCACCCGCAACATATTTGTTTTGGGTGTCATCGAGTGTAACGCAGCCGTAATAGTTTTGGCTGTTGTCATAGGAGCAGACTTTACCTTCGTAACAATCGTCAACTCTGATCGCTTCGGTACCGGTTTTCTCGTCTTTCTCGCAATAAACGACCTGTTTTTCGGTGGAACAAAATCCTTCATGTGTAACATTACCGCAGGGATCGCCGGTTTTGTACTCTTTGGGGGAATTGTTATTATTGGCCTTCGCGAGACAATCTACTTTGCCGTCTGCTGCTTTTCGCTGGCAAACCATGTCTGCTGCGCATTCATTGCGCACGATTTTGCCATTGCTGCAGATGACTGCAACGTTGTCTTCGCAGATACCTTCGGCAGTAATTGCACCACATCCGGGATCCGCGTTGTTATTATTGCCACGGTCACCGCCCGATGGACGGCTGACGTTGCCGGAACCGGAATTGTTGCCGGTACCAGGATTGTTGCCGGTGCCGGGATTGTTGCCGGTGCCGGGATTGTTGCCGGTGCCGGGATTGTTGATGCCGCCGCCATTGCATGCGGGGACACCGTTTTGGACTACACATGCGTTGCATTCTCTTTCTTCGACACGGTTGTCGTCGTTGCAGACGATGAGGGTGTTGCCGTCGCATCTGGGATAATCGGAGCTGTTATGGTTGCAGACCTTTGGGCCGTCATCATCGGAACAAGCGAATCCGGTCAACGAAATAGCGGCGAGTGCAATGAATAATGATTTTTTCATAATAATATCTCCTTTAACAATGTTTGGAATGAACGACAGTCCTGAATTCAGAGCTTAAGAAAATTTCATGCCAGAATAAAAAAAGGCGTCAATGAATTTGACGCCTTTTAGAATCGGAAAAAGCCGAAATTATTCGTCGCGCATTTTGCCGAGCAGATTTTCGAGTTCTTCAGCGGGCATGAGGACGGATCCGTCGTTATCTTCCTGTTCATCCTGTTTGGGGGCAGCAAGAAGCGCATCGAAATTCACGCCCAGTACTCTGCAGATGATCTGGACTTCAGATGAGTTAAGTGCACGGGCACCTGCCTCTATCATGTTGCAATTTTCAACACTGATTCCGGTCAGGGCGGAAAATCTTTCAATGCTAATTGCCCGAAGCTGACGAATTGTTTTAATGTTTTCACCGACGCTCATATCCGTAATTCCTTTTGCAGAAAACCACCGTCGCTAGTCTGCCTAAAATCGGCATAATAATCAAGGTATAAATCAGTCTGTTGCAAGTATGACTGCCGCTGCTGCACCTTAATTCTCTGAATTGGGAGATTCATCAGCCAGTTTGAGAATAAAATCTGCAATCTTATCAAAGGCTTCCTGAATTCCTTTCTTTTTGGGATTGAGCATATAGGGAGTGCCTGAATCGTTGTCATTTTGCAATGCGATATCGAGGGGGATGGATGCCACGAGTGGCAGTTTCATCTCGTAACACATCGCCTGCGTGTTGTTCCCAAAGATGCGGATGGATTTTGTCGTTTCGAGAATTTTTCGAATTCTTTCGATGGATTTTAGTGATGCTTCATCTGTTGTCTGAATGCTGTTGAGCAGAGAAAGCACACCTTCGCGACCATCCCAGTCATAGGTAGCCATATTTTCGATAACGCCGGCAACCTTGACCTGATAGGGTTCGAAAACGCCGACACCACGTTTGACGTCTGCCAGGGCGAGTTCGGACGGTGTCGTGACGAGCAGTGCGGCATCGACTTCGATACTCTGGAGTATCGAAAGATAGGTGTCACCCGTTCCCGGCGGCATGTCGATGACAAGGTCGTCATTTCCGGACCAGTCGACTTCCCAGAGGAGCTGATTGATGACGCCTGCGACCATGGGTCCGCGCCACATCAGAGGCTGATCCTTTTCGATCATAAATCCGATGCTGAGTACGGAAAGTCCATGGATTTCTGGGGGGACAATGAGATTTCCGACGACGATGGGCGGCAGGTCTGTGCCGACGAGCGCCGGTATGCTCGGTCCGTAAAGATCCAAATCGAGCAGTGCGACTTTTCGGCCGTGCGCCTTGAGCGCGAGTGCAGTGTTGAGTGCGACGGTGCTTTTGCCGACGCCGCCCTTGCAGGAACTGATTAACCAGACGTGTTTGACGCCGGGAATGGCTTTCTTTTCGGGCATATTCTTTGACGCATGCGATCCGCTGAATTCGCAGTTGCCGCGCGGTTCATCGACGCCGTCGATGGCAAGCGAAACGATGCGGACGTCGGCATCGCTGAATTCGGCATGAATGGCGTCGCGGATGGTATCTTCCATATTAAAGCGCGCAGCCGAATCATTGACTTTGGAAACCGCTATCGTCACCGTGACAGTGTTGTCTTTGACAGCAATATCGCGGACTTCACGATCGCCCTGGAGAGGCATGTCTTCATCGAACAGTATGGCATTGGTAATATGTCTGACTTTGTCTTCCATGGCCGTCTCCTAGATAGTGGCATCATCGAATGTGACATCGCGCACTTCGGTGACTTCGTCGGGATAGAGTTCAAGAAGCTTTGCTTCAATTCCATTTTGTATGGTGAGATTGGCGTGAGGACAGCCCTCGCAGGCACCGGTGAGTTTGACGAAGACGATGCGGTTGAAATAGTCGACGAATTCGAGATCTCCGCCGTCGGCCTGGAGCATGGGACGCAGTGTATCCAGTGTTTTTTCGATTTGAAGTCGCATAATTCATTCAGGGCTAAAGAAATAAAAGAGTTCGCGTTCCTTGCGGAACATACGCGGGGGCGCCTTTTAACATATTTGTGGATTTTAGCAAACCGTGCCGCACAGGAATTTGTGAGGATAATGTTTGGGCGTAATTCGCAATGCGTAATGGATAGAGATGTGCGGTCCGCACGTACAATTATATAGGGGTATTGCGCAAAAAAAATCAGCCGCGCCCCGGCGGGGCGGGACCTTCGTGCGTAGAATTGTCGTGCGTAGAATTGAATGAGGATTTTGGCGCGTATGGCCGGTCTGGCCGGCCATAGCGCCAAAGGACTCGCGTATGCGCAGCGGTCATGGCTGCTGCGCATAGCGAGTCTCGCCAAATGAAATAAAAAAAGATGGCATGTAGGTTTATGTCGGATAATAATACATTTTTTGACAAAGTTCTTTACACATGAGCGCTTTCAAATTATACAGATACGTGATTGATTCAGATGATGATTCAATCGAAAACGGACCTATAGCTCAATCGGTTAGAGCAGCTGACTCATAATCAGCGGGTTCGGGGTTCAAGTCCCTGTGGGTCCATATTCTTTTTTAGGAGTATTTTGATGCGACATGTGAACACACAAATTCCTGGTGAGTTCATGGGGGAATCAAAACTTTAGTTAAATAAAGGCTCGCTGTTGAGAGATCGACAACGAGCCTTTTTATTTGCCTGGAGAGGTAGAGTGAAAAAGCAGCTTGAAATGTTGATCGAACTTCAGAAGATCGATCTTGCTCAGGAAGCCCTTCGTCTGGATGTCGACAAACGTCGTGAAAAAGTCGAAGCAGACAGCGATTTGCTTCAGGAGCTGGAACAGACTCTGGACAGTCAGACGGCGAGTCTCAATGAGACGAAGAAACTTCTTGAGAATAAACGCATAGAACTTGAGGAAGCGAAGAAGGGTGAGGAACACGCCAATGTCAAGCTCAATGCAGTGACGAATTCCCGCGACTACGCTGCGCTTGAGCGTGAGGTCGAGAATTTTAAGAAGATGGTGACGCAGGTGGAAGGCGAGATTGAGCAGCTTCAAAGCGCGGTTGCGGCTGGTGATGAAACGAATGCCAAACATCGCGAAGAGTACGAAGCATTGTTCGCCGAGATAGAGAAGAGCCGCAAGGAAGTGGATGAAGCAGCGGCTTCGATCGAGGACAGGGTCAAGGCACTTCAGGACCAGTCCAATGAAATTGCCAAGGGAATTAAGCCGCAGGTGCTTGCCAGATATCGTTTTATCCGCAGCAAACGGCCTGGTGCTGCGGTGGTTTCGGCTTCTGGCGGTACATGCACGGGCTGTCATATGAAGCTCCAGCCGCAGGCATTTATCGTTCTGCAGCGTCAGAATTCGCTCGAATGCTGCCAGAATTGCCAGCGTATCATTTATTTCGATAAGGATGAGGCAGAAGCCCTTCACAACAATCACAGCAATAAATCGTAATATCGCAATGGGGTATGCGAGTGCCTGCAAACCGGGCGCAGCCGCATGTTATGCGTCCGGTATGAGTGCGTGTGTCTGTGGTGTGGCAGTTAAAAAATAAATAACCTTGACACGGCAATTCAGTAATGGTATAGGCCCGCGTCCGTTGCGTAGGCGTCCGGTCAATCAGACGCCATATCGGCATAATAATTTACCGGATTTCTTTGAGGAGAAAGAAAATTGGCTCATCATAAATCAGCCCTTAAACGCATTCGTCAGACCGCAATACGCACAGAGCGCAATCGTGCCGGTCGTTCCCGTGTTAAACATTCAGTTCGCAAATTCCGCGAAGCAGCAGCAGACAATGCAGAAGGTCTCAGCACCTGTCTGAATGAAACC
Source organism: Pseudomonadota bacterium (assembly GCA_017441205.1). Taxonomy (GTDB): domain Bacteria; phylum Myxococcota_A; class Bradymonadia; order UBA4248; family UBA4248; genus UBA4248. The sequence continues at coordinate 4,634 of JAFRYG010000063.1, read as the reverse complement.
ATTGCTATGCTGAGCAAAGCAGCCAGCAAGGGCATCATTCCTGCAAAGCGTGCAAGCCGTAAAATCGGTCGTCTGACACGCCTTTTCAATGCAACTCAGGCTTAATCTTTGGTTGTATGCCTCTGAGCATTGAAAGTTTGCTTAAAATGTGAGACAACATCCCCGTGGGTGTTGTCTTTTTTTTTATCGCAAAGGAGTCCGGAATGTTCAAAAAACTGGCAGTGATTGTTCTTTCCCTCATGCTGCCTGCGACAGCGTGGGCAGGCTCCATGGAAGATGGAAAGTATACCAGCAATCTCGGATATACCATTCATCCGCCAAAAGATTGGCAGCGCGTGGATGCTGCAACCGCAAGTGCAATGACAGGACATGTTCCGCTCAATATCAATATGAGTGGCCTGGAACGGTTCGATGTCATCTTTTTTCCGAAATTTTCCAATGCGGATACTTCCATGGCCGCCGATGATGAGCGGCTGAAAAAAAACAAGGAAATGCTGGCGGAAGACAGCAGTGCCACCCCTTTGAAACCCATCGTCGATATGACGGATCCCCCCAATTTTTCTCCGACTATTTCAGTTTTGGCAATGAAATATGTTCCCGAGGCTGTCAACGCAGAAAGAGTGGTTGCCTTTAACGAGCATTTGCTCGAAACCATTTCCAGTGCGGCTACATATGCTCAGGATTTCGGGGCTGAATCGACATTGAGAGAGTATCATCAGGCCAGTGATGCTGATTCAGGGGCAACGTTTGAATTCAATATCCGCTTCAGACATAAAAATCGCGGTATCAAAGTCGAACAGACCCTCATCTTTCATAAAAACACGACGTACATTATTACCTGCACCAGCGATGAGAATGAATATGTGTCGCCTGAAAGCTGGTGCAAGGAAACCGTCAACTCCATGTCATTCTGATGATGATGCCCGCTGCCGGCAGGAAACAGACCGGAACAACGGGCATTTTTATTATGGCTGGGCGACTTTTACACCAGAGACCGGGTCGTAGACTTCGCCTTTATCCAGAGCAGTCAGAACCGTGTAGAGCAGAAACATGGAAATAATGGCTGCCAGACCGCCAAAAATGGCGAATCCTATGTGACGGTAATGTCTGGCTAAGGCATTAACGCGCTCTTCGGTCTGCGGATCTTGCATCGGTTCTTGTTTTGTTTCATCTTTTTCTGACATCGTGACTCCCTGGGAACTGACATTCTCGGTCGCCCTGTCCTTATCGCAATTTGTGTTGTTGGGCAAGTGGCGATCTGATGTTGCTTTCACCCAGCCTGTACTGAGCTGTTGGAATGGTCAAAATACCTGACATTATTGAACATATTAAACACGAGCTGCGCCGCTACTACCTGAGCGAGATGGAAGGCGAGCCATGGCCGCGGCGCGCATTCTACACCGTCGTTTGCTTCGTCAATATTTTTATTACGGAAGTAAACAATCTGCGCCTTTTTACGCGGATTGCAAGCGGTACCTACACAACCATGCTCGCCCTGATTCCCTTCATGATCGTCGGCGGCAGTCTGATCATTACCTTCAACAAGGAGGCAAATATCCCCGAACTCATTACGCGGATCAATGAGTTCGTCATTCCCGTTGCCGGTAATACGATAGCCGGTTTTCTGACCGAAAGCCTGACGCGCACACTCGATCTTGGACTCGGGCCGGTCGGTGTGATTTCGCTTCTCGTGACCAGCGTCATGCTCTTCGTTCACATCGAGGATGCCTTCAACGATATCTGGCACGTCGTCAAACCCCGCGCATTCTACCTGAGGATCCTGCTCTTCTATGCCATTGTGACGCTGGGGCCCTTGCTGATTTCGTTTTCGATGTTTCAGGCCGCATCCATCATCCCGGAAGAGTTAACGAGCGGCGTATTCCTGCGTTTTCTTTGGGAAACGCTCTTCATGACGGGATTCTGCTTCATCATCTTTAAATTCCTGCCCAATACCCGCGTGCAGCTTAAGTATGCACTGATTCCGGCTGTGGTTTCAGCTATCGCCATCGAGATCGCCAAATTTGGCTTCAGCATTTATCTGTCGTTATCATTTAAATCCGGCGCAACCAATACCATTCTGTATGGCGCTCTGGGTATCATCCCGGCAGTGCTTTTGTGGTTGTACCTGACGTGGATGATGGTGCTGTTCGGGGTCGAGGCCGGTTACTGCATGCAGAACATGCGCAGCCTGAAGCTCCGCAAGTGCTATGAACGCAGTTCCGATAAAGGGGATGACTGGGTATTTATCGGTGCCTACGCTGCGCTCGAAGTTTTGGCGGCTTTGGCCAGAAATCTGTGCGCCGGCAAAGGACCGATGAAGAGCGAGGAGCTGGCCGTCGAGTGCATTTATCCGATTACGGCTATCGAAGCGATCCTCGGACGCCTCGAAGGCATGGGAATCATCCGGAGACTCGAGAGCGAGTTTGCTACGGAATACGTATTCGCTCGCCCTATGGACTCCATCGCCCTTTGCGATGTCATGAAGGCTTTTGATGAGTCTTCTCCGCGAGTCAAAAAACATCCGCGCCTGGATGCCCTGGTTGAACAGCTGCTTGCGGCTCAGGATAACATCTGGAAGAACTGCAACGTCAACATGCTTCGCGAAGACGGCGTCGCACTCAAGGATGTGGGCGAACTTCCGACGGTGACGGATTTGCACGTCGATTAGGGGATTTGTTTTTGGGGCCGGCCTTTCGCTGCGCGATACGTCCGGCTTGCCCTGGCTATGGCTGGTGGCCATACGCCAGGGCTTTTTTTTATCGCGACACTTCCGTGGGTTTCACTCACGGCTGTTCATATAGCGCCCCTCCGGGGAGTGTCTGATTTTAATTATGCATTAACCCAATAATAATCTGTACAGACGTGTCGCATCCCGTCTCTGACAACCATTATTACGCATTGAGCATTGAGCATTCAGCATTCAGCATTATGCATTGAGCATTGAGCATTCAGCACTCAGGATTGAGCATTATATTATGCATTGAGCATTGAACATTATGCATTCAGCATTATGCATTATCATCAGGGCCGAACACTTTGCGGGCGTTCGTGTTGTCCGTCATAGAGGCATTCCAGCGCGGATCGGTTAAGCATATCAATGCCGGCCGGATCGATCGTATTGTATCGAACGTCGAGTGTACGCAGGTGCGGCGGATACTGGCCGGCAAGCACGATGCGGGCGGCAGCATTCGTCAAAAGGCCGTCTCGCAGATCGAGGACTTGCAGGGAACCGAAGTTTTCGCTTGCAAACAGCGTAAAAAGTCCCTGATTGCCGATAGAGGAACCGATAAGTGCAAGACGCGTCAGCTGATTTGAACGCGGATCATCGGCCAGTACTTCGCAAAAAGCCTTCGAGATCGTTCGTGTGTTTGATGTCAGACTCAGTGAATCGAGTGTTTTAAATGTGGATTGCACGAGAATGGCGACAGAATCATCTATTTTGGGCATTTTCAGGCTGAATCCTGAAAAATTCTCAATGGTAGGACGGGCATTCGAAAAAACGGCCCGAAGCGTTGCATAGTTGGGGGATTCGCGGAAATTCAGGCTTAGCGTGCGCAGAATGGAAAGCGGACACTGAAATAATTCATTGAGCGCAACATCCGGAGATTCCTTGAACGTAATGCTCAGATAGCGGAGTTTGCGCAGCTGCGGCGCATTCATAGCTTTCTGAATATAAGAAATATTGTTGGATGTAACGGTCCATGCCATTTCTCTTGGACGTCCCAGCTTGAAGACCGGAACCCAGTGCGGATCGAGCAGGTGATAGGCCGGCCCGAGAATATCTTCCATGTGATTGCGCAGAAGATGCGTATGGAGACGCTTGAGCTCAAAATAAAATGATTGATAGTCCGAATCCGGGGAATTCTCGTAACTGCTGATGGCTCGTTCTACCATGGCAAAACACCCGGCATAATTTTTTTCATTCTGAAAAATCAGGGCCATCGAATACAGTGCCCTGAAGTTTTCAGGGTCGTTGTTGAGTATTTGTTTGAGTTCTTCCGGGACCGTCATTTTTCTTTTTCTGGAAAATAGTAAAATTACTAAAACACGCTGTATACCATATCCAATGACATTTTAAATCGCATTTTAACTGTCGGTCAGACGGCATAATGCCAGTACTCAGTGTACATGGTTTGTGGCCGGATACAAAAAAAGGCACGAAAATTATCGTGCCTTTTCAATCGGGACGAGAGGATTTGAACCTCCGGCCTTCTGCTCCCGAAGCAGACGCGCTACCAGGCTGCGCTACGCCCCGCATCGACGCATCACGCATCGAACGGCGGCCTTCTACGCGTCTTGGTTCGGGATGTCAATATTTTTTTTGCAGCAAATTTTGTAATTGGAGCATTTGTCCTGAGTTGGGAGTTGGGAGTTGGTCCCCTATTTACTCGATTCTTTAGCAAGAACCTTTATGATTGCATAACTCAAAACTCAAAACTCAAAACTCAAAACTCATCATGAGTTGGAAGTTGGGAGTTGGGAGTTGGTCCCTTATTTACTCGATTCTTTAGCAAGAACCTTTATGATTGCATAACTCAAAACTCAAAACTCAAAACTCAAAACTCATCATGAGTTGGGAGTTGGGAGTTGGGAGTTGGAAGTTGGGAGTTGGTACCTTATTTACTCGATTCTTC
>JAFRYG010000062.1 GCA_017441205.1 Pseudomonadota bacterium | reverse complement strand
TTTTTTCCTTGTTCAATTCCTTGTTCAATTCCTTGTTCAATTCCTTGTTCAATTCCTTGTTCGAGGCCGGCGGAAAAGCCCTCAGCTCGCAGGGAGGCTTCATCGTGGAGTTCGATTTCCCTAAGGAGTGCGGACGCCTGCATGTCTTTTTCCCGGCTTAGGTTTCGCAATGCATCAGCAGCCGTTTTGATTTCTGTGATACCAGTATTTTCCATAGCGATAAGCTCCTTTTCATCGCGAACATTCAAAAATTGCAGCCACAGCTTTTGGTGATCAGTGGGATCCGGATCTTTGGGGGAAGAAACTTTGGTCAATTCGAAAAAGTGAATGGATTCTTTGTCGCTGAAAATATCATCTGTTCCCTTGATGACGGCGACGATTTCTGAGTGAAGCTGAGGTCTGCTGCTGAATAGTTCAAAATCGACGATGTTGATGGTGATAGTTTTTTTGAGTTGTGCATACGCCTGGCCGGATTTGAGTTCCGAAGTAAAGAGTTTTGCCCAGTAATACAGCGCCCGATCGGCGTAATCTGGGTGCCTTCTGAGCTGTATTTCGATATTAACAGTTTTTCCGCCGACTTCAAGCCGCAAGTCCAGGCGATTCATCTTGCTTCCGGGGATTTCCGGCAGCAGCTCGTTATTGATCAGCACAAGGTTTTGAGTGCATTCCCGTGGTATCTCCAGCAGATCGGAGATGAGGCACGAAAGCAGCTCCAGATTGTCAGTGAATAGCCGTTTAAAGACAATATCGAGCTTTGGTGAGAGCAGTTTGAATTCGGGTTGTTCTGGCATGCGGTACCTCCTGATTTGTAAAAGGGTTGATGAATTGATCTTTTATCAATCCATTAAATGATGCCATCGAACCCGGAATTGTTTCACTTTGGATTCATTTTTTTTGCTGGTATCCCCAATTCTGTCATGGAAATTTTCCAAATCCATACTCGTCGTACAGAGTTTTTTGGGGGTTTCTGGGCTGAGCGGATACAGGGGGACGCGCTCTGACTTTAGCGCAGAAGTTCTTCGAGGACGAGTGAAGTGTCGGTCTTGTCATCGCGGTATTTGATGATGAGTGGGGCGTATGCGGAGAGACCGTTCTGGCGTGCAAAATCGGATTTGAGCGCACGCGAACCCGGAACGACGACGGCATTTTGCGGAATGTGCAGGACGCCGTCGATGGGGCGAATGATATCGTCATGAACCAGGTCGAAGACCGGAGTGGAACGCGTCAGAATCGTGCCGCTGGCGAGTACTGCGTTGTCGTGAATATGTGCGGACTCATAGATGCCGCAGTTGCCGCCGATAAAGCAGTTGTCTTCGATGATGACCGGCAAAGCACCTACGGGTTCAATGACGCCGCCGATCTGAGCGGCAGCTGAAATATGGCAATGCTTTCCGATTTGTGCGCATGAACCGACCAGCGCATGCGAATCGATCATCGTGCCTTCGTCGATGAATGCGCCGATATTGACGTAGGCCGGGGGCATGACGGTGACGCCGGATTTCAGACAGGCGCCGCGGCGCACGGTCGTGCCGCCGGGAACGATGCGCACGCGGCGTTCGGCCAGATTCTGCATGGATGGCCAGAGATTGTGTTTGTCGCAGAATTGAAAATCGCCGAGTTCGTGGGTTTCGAGGCGGCCGAGCCTGAATCCGAAAAGGATCAGCTTCTTGACGCGCAGATCGCAGTTCCAGCTGCCGTCGTCGCCGGGAGCTGCCGAACGGACCTGGCCAGATTCGAGTTTTTCCAGAAATTGCGCAAAAGCCTGGTGTGCGGCGTCCATGCCGGATTCGGGATGATTGAAGGCTTCTTCGATGGTTTGAATGAGTGTGTCGAGCATGTGGTGTGTCCTATATTATATTCTTCTATAGTGATTATTCCTCTCGCCGCCGTCCATGGCGGCGTATTGATTGTGATGAATGTCAGTAAGAAGCACACGAAATTAGTGATAAAGCTATGAGAATGAGAGGACTGAGTCCTGTTTATGGAAAGTGAACACTTTTTTGACATAACGCGGACAAATCCGCATCTTTTTTGACATCGTCCAGCAATACATTTTCGCTGCATTCGTGTCTGATGGGAGTGTCCTGCTGATTGCTGACGGTCAGGATACAGGCAGCACAGACGCTGCTGCCGCCGTAATCCCCATCGGCACGATACCGATGATATTGCACTATGTATCGAATGGAAAGGGTTCTGGCATCTCCCTGAACGGTTTCTTCGACGGTATCGCTGAAGTTGAATGATGCATCGGAATAGTATCCGAGCATGCCTTCTTCATCGTATTTGTCGAGCAGATAGAATTGAAATACGGGGGATTTGGGATCGAGCCGGATGCCGATGAGTTCGGCATATTTGTCACCGATCAGGACATCTGATGATTGTGATGACTGCGCAAATCCAAGTTCATCGGCAATTTTACCGTGCATCAGGCATTCCTGGATGGCGATGGTGTTGTCGTAGACATGCCAGCGATGATGGATGCATCGATGCTGTTCGAGAGCATTGGCATATTCCCGGCGGCCGCTCTCAGTGTTTTGATCAAATCTGAGATTGTTGTTCGAATAGGTATGCGTTTGAACGGGAACGTTCGGGGCATTTTGAACGACGGGAGGGGCGTTCTCAGCAGCCGCTTTGTCGGGGATTGCATCGGCACTTGCCAGTGCCGGGGCGTCGCCGGTGAGATTTCGGATTTGATGTGGCTCTGTATTATCGCAGTTCTGTTTGCATCCGCTGAGAGGCAGGAAAGCCAGGGTAATACTGAGGACTGCGTATATGTTAATGGTGTGATTCATTTAATTTGGTAATGGTTAGGTAAGTTCTGAATAAAACCATGATCGGGGCGTTGCGGGGATATTCCCCGCAGAGGGGGGAGGCGCGTATTTGCTTGCAAATAGCGACGTGGGGGGTGATGCCCCCTCACAAAGAATAATCAATTCAGACGTTCCTGAGAGAAGGCCCTCGTTTGGATTTATTCCGACGGGAGAGACTTATTGTTGATGCAAAGGGGGGAGCGGCTTTGCGTAACATACGATCTCATTATCTATGATTGGGACGAAATGCAAAATATAAAAATAGACTCTTGGAGTATCACATCGAAGAAATCTATGAGCTGTGTTCTGTTTATTCATGGAGCGTTGTAACTATTTTGTGGGGTGGGCTTTTTCTCTTTGCGGGATGAATCAAAGCTGTTTATATGTGTGACTGACGCACTCATGGTGAGTGGTATTTTTTTGAGGTAATTATGAAAAAACGAATTTTTTGGGGGTGTTTTTCTCTGTGTTTGCTGATGGCTGCCGGATGCAGTGACGATGCGACCGAAGGCTTAAGAACATTCTGCGGCGATGGTGCGCTCAATGAAGGTGAGATTTGCGATGGTACTGAGTTCGCGGAGGGTGCCAAAGTTTGTCCCGTTGGGCTTGTATTGAAAGATGAGGCTGCCTTCGCATGTACTTCTGCATGCGGACTGGATTTCACGAGGGCTTGCGCAGCTCCGAGCTGCGGCGATGGTGAGCTGAGCGGCGCCGAACTCTGCGACGGTGACAAAATCCGCGATGGCGTTAAAATTTGTCCTGCCGGGATGGAAGAGGTTGAGAATCCGGTTTGGACCTGTACGAACACTTGCCTGATCGATATTTCGCAGGCGTGCAAGCTTAAAGAAGCCGGTACTTGCAATCCAACGGATGACCAATGTGATAAATGCGAGAATCCCTGCGGCAATGGCGAACTCGATGAAGGAGAAATCTGCGATGGCGAGAAGATTGCCGAAGGCGCAGATGTCTGCCCTGCCGGTACGACAGCCATGGAGAATCCGGTATTTGCTTGTACAGATAAATGTCAGTTGGATATTTCGAATGCCTGTACGCCGAATGCGCCGAATCTCTGCGGCAATGGCGAACTCGATGAAGGAGAAATCTGCGATGGCGAGAAGATTGCCGAAGGCGCAGATGTCTGCCCTGCCGGTACGACAGCTAAGGAGGAACCGGTATTTGCTTGTACAGATAAATGCCAGCTGGATATATCGAATGCCTGTACGCCGAATGAACTGGTCAAATGCGGTGATGGTGTGCTGAGCGGTGCGGAAGTTTGCGATGGGGACAAATTTGCAGAGGGTGCCAAGGCGTGCCCCGGCGATATGGTCGAGCTTGCAGAGCCCGTTTATGCCTGCACTGATAAATGCCAGATCGATTTTACAAAAGCCTGTGTTTCGTCTATTTGCGGCGATGGCAAGGTGACGGGGCAGGAAGCGTGCGATGGCGATAAATTTGCCGAAGGAGCAAAGGTTTGTCCGGGTGAACAGGTCGCAATTGCCAATCGAGATTTATTTACCTGTAATGACTATTGCGCGTTAGATACGATGTATGCGTGCCGGGATAAGACTGCCCGGGATCCGGAATTGTATATTTCCGAACTTCGCATGATCAATGATGAAACGAATACCGAAAAGGTCAATCATTTCTATATCGAAATCGGCAATCTCGGTGTTGAAACGACGCTGAACGACTGCAAACTCGTCGGCATCAATCTCGATCCGAATGACAATACCAAGATCGACAGCAAATATGCATTTGAATATCCGCTCGAAGGCGTGCTGGGGACGAGTGCGATCGATACATCGGCAGTACTCGGCATTTGCCATGAGGCGACGGACGGATGGGTAAAGAGCCACTATAATGAAGAAACCAAAACGCTTACCGAATGCCTGGCAAGCTATAACTATTCTTTGGCACTATATAATTCATGCATATTAAATTGCCAAGGTAATGAGAATGAATCGGAATGTATTGCGATGTGGTGTTCGAAAGACTATGAAGATGCCTATAAACAATGCGTCGACGAAGCCAATTATAAATTTTTAGACGAATCCTGCGATATCAACATTCCAGCAAGCGATACAAATCTGAACTTAACGAGGACGCGTTCTACTTACAAATCGGATAAATTCTGGGGAATCGGGATTGTTTGCGGTGGTGAAATACATGATATCATTCGCGTGAATGATATGCCAAATAGTTATAATGGTGCTGTTCGCTATTGCGAAGATTCGAATAATTTGGCTACTATCAAAGCGACAGGCAATAAGATCCTCGATCCTGACAGATATTATACATACAATGCAAGCCCGATTATGGCTTATTCAAGTCCAACAAGCCGGGATGTGGCCAAATGCGGCTATAATGTGATCAATTAAACCATCCATTTAATCTGGTATAATATATTCAGCCCGTTCCGAAGCGGAATGGGCTGTTGTTGAGCGACGATGCCGAATTAATGAATGTTTAATTACAAAATAATATGAATTTGACCGTGCAGGGCAGTATATCTAATGAGTCAAATGGATAATAATGTGACTTCAAGCGAGTATTGTTTTGGAGTGGGGCGCACGCATATTCATAAAATAAAAACCGGCGCGTATCGGGTGCAGCCCGATAGCGGCGGAAGCCCGGCGTATTGCCGAAGGCAATAGACGGGCGACAAAATAAATATAACCAGACAATGAAGTATTTGAATATAAAAAAGTGAATTTAGAACTTTGAGCTTTGAGAAGTGAATGATTTGAAAACTGGAATTGGACTGATTCCAGGAAAAAGATTGATGTTAGTGAATAGTGAATAGTGACTCGTAGAGGCACAAAAAAAGCGCCCGAAGGCGCCTTTTGGAGTGATTGTCTGAGCGAATCAGTTGTCGGAGGTATAGACCGCGCCGGCACGGGCTTTGCGGTTGACCGAAGCGTACGCATGATAATCGATTTCGGGGAAGATGTTGTCCTTCCATTCGAGTTCTGAAATCCATGCGGGTTCGAGTCGGTTGCCCATGATTTGCTCGTAGATGCCGTTGAAGCGCGAGATGTGATCGCGGGTGCGTTTTTCGGCGTAATCGACCGAGGTGTTCGTCGTGATGATGAAGGCCCAGTCGGAGGATTGAGCGAGGAGGAGTTCGCGGGCGGCCTGGTTGAGTGCGCGTCGGAGATCGCCGTCTGCATTGGGGAATTTTTCGGTCAGTTCGACCATGCGCTGTTCAGCGCAGTGCAGATGCGGATAAATCCAGTCGTTGCCGTCGTTGAGCCAGACTTCGAAGAAGCCGTTGGCACCCCAGCTCGACAGGCAGGGCATGACTTCCTGATGGACGGTTTCGATCTGCAGGTACTCGCTCGGGGTAATCATGACGATTTCGTCCTGATCGCATGCGGTTTTGCGCATGAGCATTTCGAGGAACTGCGGGCCTTCGTACCACCAGTGTCCGTAGAGTTCGGCGTCGTAGGGAGCCGTGATGTGTGGCGTCGTTCCGAGAACTTCCTTGAGATAGCGGCACTGAGCCTGTCGGTTGAAGAGGAAGTTTCCGGCGTGTTCGGCGGCCGTTTCGGCAGCCCACGTGGGGACGTAGGGTTCCTTGCGGTCGAGGGGAAGTTTTCCGGTGATGCGGAAGAACTTGAGGCCGGTGTTGCGGCGGACGCCGTCGGCATGGAGATAGGGTTTGACCTTTGCGTAGGGCAGATCGAATCCGCAGTCGCGATAGAATTCACGGTAATTGGGGTGACCCGGATAGCCGATTTCGGCACTCCAGACCTGGCGCGAACTTTCGAGATCGCGGGCGAATGCTGCGACACCGCTGGGAGTGACGACCGGACGGAAAGTACCATAGCGCGCGGGCGGATTGGACTGGGTCAGGCCGTGTGATTCGAGGATAAAGAAGGTGATGCCGTTTTCTGCGAGCAGGGCATCGATGCCGGGTACGAAAGCGCATTCGGGGAGCCAGATACCGCGAGGGGCACGGCCAAAATGCTTCTTGTAGTTGGCCACGGCGATGGAAATCTGGGCGCGTCTTGCTTCGTCGGTAGCCATGAGCGGCAGGAAGCCGTGGGTTGCACCGCAGGTGATGATTTCGAGGGAACCCTGATCCTGGAATTTCTTAAAGACCGGCAGAATCTGGCGATTCCATTCCTGGGTGAAGAGGCGTTTGGTTTCCGAGAGTTCATATGCAGCAGATGCAGCGGCATCCTGGAATGGCGTACCCTGTTTTTCGATCTTCTGCATGTCGGCGAGCTCAGAGAGCTTTTCGAGGTGGTGAACATAGCGTTCCTGAAGCATGGGATCGGCGAGCATTTCGCACAGCGGCGGGGTCAGACTCATGGTCAGACGGAAGCGGATGTTATCGTCGGTCAGGCGCTGCATCATTCGCAGAAGGGGAATATACGTCTCGGTCATGGCTTCGAAGAGCCAGTCTTCTTCGAGGAAATCGGGATATTCCGGGTGGCGTATGAAGGGAAGATGGGCATGCAGGACGATGCTGAGATATCCTTGTAAACTCATAAAAGTCATCCTTAATTATATGACGGCAGTGAAGTCGTTAATCCATGAGGTTCGGGGAAATTACTTGCGCGTGAGCCGATCCGAGCTTCCGATCAGGATGTCGGAAGAACCGGGGGCATTGAGCGAACCAAAGCGGGACGATGTAGAACCCGCAGCACCATGATTTTCGAGAGAACGATCGAATCCGCCCGCTGTCAGCGAAGGATTGGCCATGCTCTGGTAAACTTCGTGGAATGACGGAGCACGTCCGGATGCCGGCGCTTCATAGATGACTTCGTGGGTTCCAAAGTCGACCCAGCGTTCATCGAACGCGGGTTTGGGCTGAAAGATGCCGAGCTGCTGGGCAATGAGAATTTTCGATTCGAGATGAAAATCGGTCATTCCCTGCGGCATGTTGGGACGAAGGGTAACGCGGGTGACGCGCGTCGTTGGAATGTGGAAATAACCGCGGCCGTTGCGTCTTGCAGGCGTCATGAATGACTGGAGTTCCCTGCCGGAGGCGTCGTATGCCGTCAGAATCCAGCCGTTGTCGCTTTCAAAATTGGCATTCCAATATACGAAAAGCGTACCGGGATCGCGCACGAGCGCAAAAAGACATGTGCCGGGAACGAATTCCGGAAGGATGGCGCCGTGATCGATAAAGATCGAATCGGGCTCAACAGGTGCCGGTTCTTCGACTTTGGCGGCTTTGAGTTCTTCATCCTTCAGCTTTTTGGCGGCATCGGCTGAATCTTCGCTGTCCTCATCCAGGGCGTCAGCGCCGGCAGCTTTTTTGATCGCTGCTTTTGCATCAGCATCGGCCTTCTGGGATTTGGCGGCTTTGACAGCTGCATCGGCTTTCGGTTTGTCGGCTTTTGCAGCATCTGCAGTTTTGGCTGCTTTCGGTTTGTCGGCTTTTGCAGCATCTGCAGTGTCAGCAGCTTTCGCGGCTTTCGGTTTGTCGGCTTTCGCCTTTGCCGAGTCCTTCTTGTCGGCATCTTTCGGGGCTTTTGCTGCAGAGGATTCTGCTGATGCCGTCAGAATGGCATCGATGAGTTCATCTTTTTTGAGCGCACTCAGGCGCTTTATTCCAAGACGCTCGGCTTCTGCCCGCAGCATCTTGACTGTCATTGACGTAAGTTCTGACCTGTCCACTGTTATGTCTCCTTACATGGATTTATGCACATTCGGCGGAGAACATAAAATGTTCTTCCTTCTTTGAAAGCATACCGTTTATCACATCCCCCGCATTCGATAAAGCATGACTCCCAAAAATGTCCATAATCTGTTGTGTGAGATTATGGGTTACATGTAGGTGTTTTTATCACACATGTCTCGTGGTGTCTATTTATTTAGTGGTTAGTTGGTAATGCGTAATGCGCAATGCGTAATGCACAATGCGTAATGCGTACAGACGTTCCGTGGAACGTCTGTACAGATTATGATTGGATTGATGAATCAATTTTAATCCGCCACGCCCCATCGGGGCCAACTCTGGCCGTAATAACCAAAAAAAACTTGACATTCGGCATCATCTTTCCTAAAAGCGCCTCGCTTTGGCACGGCGCGCAAACGCAGTGCAAATGGCTAGGTAGCTCAGTTGGTAGAGCA
>JAFRYG010000061.1 GCA_017441205.1 Pseudomonadota bacterium | reverse complement strand
GTGGATTTGCCGCAGGTTTTGCATCTGCCGCGGGTGCAGCAGCCGCAGGCTGTGGATTTGCCGCAGGTTTTGCATCTGCCGCGGGTGCAGCAGCCGCAGGCTGTGGATTTGCCGCAGGTTTGGCATCTGCCGCAGGTGCAGCTGCCGCAGGCTGTGGATTTGCCGCAGGTTTGGCATCCGCTGCTGCCTGAGAATCGGATGCCGCCTGGTTTTGCTGAGCTGGATCGGATTTTGGCACTGCTGCTTTTTCCCTGGTATCCGAGGATACTGCGGATTCGGGAACTGCAGGGGAATCCGGAACCGTCTGGGCCCAGGCATTCAGGGAACCTGAAATGGCTGCAATTGGGAATAAAATCAGTCCTAAGAGGTATTTTTTTATCATGAAAAACTTCACTCTATTGTCGTTTTTCCGTTTTTGGTGACGAACGCCAGTGGGCGATTGTCGAGACGGATAAACAGGTTCATTTCTGAGGCAGGCTGCTGATAGTGTGTATAGGAGAGCCTTTTGTTTTTGGGCTGCAGATTTCGAAGCTGCTCGAAATACGGCTTCAGATCGTGCCCCGATTCAATCCACAGCGCTTTCAGTCCGGGGTAATAGATTGCGGTGGGTTTGTCCTGTGATTTCAAAGTCCATGTACTGCATGAAATGTTGTCCGGAAGGTCAAAGTGCTTTGCAATCCCCTGGATCATTTTGCAATTGGATTCCGGATTCCATGTGAGTTCGACCGGAGCGGCGATCATCTTTTCCCATGCCTGGACGACGGGCAGCTTGATGGCTGCGGCGAGGTCTTCCATGGCGGATTGTGGGGGGAGGGTAGTCTGAACAGATCCGGAGGTGTATTTGAGCGGGATCTTGAATTCAAAATTATCCCCTAATTTCAATGTGTAACGACCCGAAACATCAGAACAGTCCGGACTTTTTGACTGATTGCATGCAATTTCGGGAAGTCCCAGTGTTCCAGCCGCATTCTCCATACCGGTTACTTGTTCAGAGAAGGATGCGTCTTCGCGGAATTTCTGGTGATACCAGGCCGTAGGGCTGGAGGTTCCAAAACGGGAATACCCTTCGACTGTCACGGGGTTACTGAGCATAATCATGCCTTCGGAATCGCCGATGGAGATCGAAGACCCGATGGCATGAAGGGCATCGGACAAGGCTTTTCCTGTTGCACCGCTCATCTGAACGAAAGACTGGCCATCGACAATGATGTTATAGGGTGCCGCATTGAGGCAGTCCGAAACGGAAATGATCTCGTAGGATTTATTATTCTTTCGGAAATTGATGCGATACTGGGGCATATTCTCCCGATATCTGCAGGCATAGAGGCCGTCGGATGCGATGAGATCCTTGTCGGCAGATGCCGTGAGCTGTTCCAGAGCCTGGATCGCTTCGGGGGAGAGTTTGTCCTGTCCGTGGCGCCAGATTTTTTCGCCGGTCAGATCACTGACGTAATGTTTCCAGGTCACATAGGCATTTTTCTGGGCTGCACCGGGGTGCATCCGCACGAATGCAACGGCGTCTTCCTTGATTTCCTGCCAGGATTCAGCTGGTTTTGGTGGCTCTGTCGGCTGCGTCTCCTGAGGACCGGAACAGCCTTCGAGGACGAGGATAGCGAGTGCTGGTGCAAAGAAAAGAGTACGCATGTGTCTGTCTGTTTATTTCATCATGGTAAAAATTTGATGCAGGACTTCCGGAAAAGGCGTCGAATACTTTCGGGATGCTTCGGCACAGAGAGTCAGGACGAGCGTTTTTCCCGAGAGCGGCAGAATTTCGATGGCACATTTTCTGGGGATTCCATTTTCGGAACCTTCCATTTCCGCTTTGTAAAAGGTCAGTGACGGGCATTTGGATTTTCCGCAATCCGGTGTCTGGGTGTCGCTGCTGACACTTGTTTTTGTCGCCAGGGATTCGGCCATGGCATTGGCGATTTCGGCGGCAACGGACTGGTTGTCCAGCGTTTTTGGGGTAGTCAGAAGATCGATGGTGAGGACTGCCGGCACATCGGTACGCGTTTCTGTGACGACGAGGCGCTTGATTTTTTCGTCTTCTTTGGCTTCCCACATGAAAGGCAGCATCAGATCGCCCAGCGATTTTGAGGCGAAGGGCTGATTCACGAGGATCTGTGCGATTTCCGGCGCTGCTGCGGGGGCTGGCTGTGGTTGTGGTTCAGCCTGTGCCATGGCTGTGGCTGGCAATACTGCCAGTGTGATTGCAAGGAATTTGGGTAATCGTTTCATCATGGAATCATTTTTTTGTGTGGTGTGCGGCTATTCGCCACGGCGAATACGCCCGCACATGTGCGCCTATTTCATACGGCGCACCATAAATCCCGGGAAATCAGAACGTCATGGTAAGGGTAGCAGATGTCGTTTCGGGGGTTACGGAAATGGCCGGTGCAACGCGGAATGATTGCGTATTGTCCTTGGGGGGAAGCAGTCGATCGAGAATGATCATGGTTGCGCCGCCGAGCGTTGCAGCAATCCCTAAACCGAGGAGCACGCCGCCGCCCGCCTGTTTTCCGGTATTCCTTTCGTAGGCATCGAAGCGGTTGATGGTAATGGGATCGTGTGCGGTTCCCAGCACTGCGGCACCGATGATCGTGAGGAGCACGCCGCCGCCTGTCGTTCCGACGCCCGACCAGAAGAGAATGCCGGGTTTGGAAACGGGGCCGGCAGGGGCTGCTTCTTCATAGTCAGAATCATCCGATTCCAAGTCTTCATTGCCGGAAATCATATCTTCCGAAAGCTCTCTCTCGGCAGTGGTGTTGTCGACCGCAGATGTCATTTCGACGACGACGTTTTTGGGGATTTTCTGATTGTCGGTCGTGATCTCAATGGTTCGCGTCTCCGTCTTGTAATTGTCGGCGATGAACATCAGCGTATGTTCGCCGGTTGCGAGTTCATAGGTGCTCTGGCATGCGACCGGATCGGCACCATCGATGCGGACCTTTGCATTTTCGGGCGCACATTTGACGGTCAGAGATCCCTTGGATTTTCCGCACTGGTTCGAAAGCGTCTGGATATGTTCTTTGACTGCCTCGGCATTTTCGGCCGAAGTAATGGCATATTCCCTGTAATTTTCGAGCGCTTTTTCACAGTTTCCAAGCTGCTGATAGGATCGAGCAATGTTGTAGCTGATATCCGGAATGGGATCGATCGTCTTGGCTTTTTCGAAGGCTTCGATAGCTTTGAGGAATTCGTTGGGATCATTGGATCCTGCCTTGTAATGATCGATGCCTTCGTACATGTATTTGGAAAAAAGCTCTTCGTTGTTGTCTGCGTATGCATTGCTGCAGAGCAGCAATGCACCAATGATTGCACAGGCTGCTGATGAAATGGATAAAAAACTGTGTTTCATGGGGAAACCTCTTTTTTGCTGCGAAGACCGCAGCAACAATTCAAATTAAAGGACATGCAGTGAATAAGAAAAACATCCGGGTCTGATATAGGTTTTATTTGGCGAACTTGCCGCCGCATGAACCCATGGTGAGGCGCGGCGAATCGGCTTTTTTAAGGGTATCGATACTGAAGCAGCCTTCGTGAGCCTGGACGTAGTCGAGCATGGTTTTTTTGACGACGGGGCCTTCTTCGATCGTTTTGGCGCTGTTGAAGCATCCGGCGTGATCGTCGCCGCCATTGAGCATGAAATCGCTGATGGCCAGTTTATAGGTTTTTGCAGGGTCGATCGGCTGACCATTGATGAGAACGCCATCGCAAAGGCAGTTATTCTCCCAATTATCGACATTGCCATCCCCGTTGATGTCTTCGGGATTCGAGCATCCGGCTTCGATTTGGTATTTTATGCCGGAAACCTGTGTGGTTCCGTGTTTGAGCGAGGAGGAAACCTTGAGGGCTCTGAGCAAATCGCTGCCCGAGATTTCGACGAGATAGAGGTAGTTGTCGAATGGCATGAGGGCATTGAGATTTTCGCGATATATCGAACCTTTTGGCATATCGATTCGAATGCCGCCGGCATTAATCATGGCGACATCGCTTTGGGGGAAATGTGCGCGCATGGCATCAGTGACGAGGTTGCCGAGGGCGCATTCGCCTTCGTAGACGTGCGGAATGCTGGTATCCAGGCACCCGATGACATCGCATCGATTCTCTGTCATTTTGGCTTCGTATGCCGAAACGATATCGGCACCGGCCTGGCTGGGCATGAGTTCGGCGCCTTCGACTTTGACGGGATGAAGAGCGATTTTTTCCTGACCGCATGAAACATCGAGCGGTTCGTGCGACAGGACGTGTTTTTTGACGGAATCGCGGACGAGATGGAGACCGTCCTTGTCTCCCTGAAGGGTCATCGTGGTGAATTCCCGGCCTGCCGAAAGTGACTGAATGACGGTCAGATTGCCTTCGTGCGCAATAAAGCTCTTGTGGGAATGGCCGGAAAGGATCAAATCGATGTGCTGTTTGATGTCGTCTGGCAATGCCAGAATTTCGGCGATTTCACCGTCGAACGGGACGTCGGTAACCGTGGCACCGGTTTCGGGCAGGGGCGTCGGCAGACCGGTAATATGGGCGTTGACGATGAGGAAATCGGGCTTTTGAGCGACGATTTCGGGAATATATTTTTCGAGTGTTTTGGCCGGATTCTGGAAATCAAGTCCCACGACGTGGGCGGCTGTCGTCGCGATGGGGGTTTCCATGGCAAGGACGCCGACGACGGCAATTTTATAGGGACCCTTCTGAATAAAGGTATAGGGTTTAAGATTGGGATACGGCCATTCGATATCCGGTGATGTGGCAACGACATTGGAGGTCACCCATGGGAATTTGCTCGATTCGATGGCATCCTTGAGGGCACCTCTTGGATCGTTGGGATACTTGTCATTGGGGCCATAGTCGAATTCATGGTTGCCGAGGGATGCGACATCGATGCCGAGGTTGTTCATGACTTCGATCATGCCCATGCCTTTGGCGGCATTAAAGGGCATTGCTCCCTGAAACATATCGCCGCCATCGACGAGCATTGAGAGGCCGTCGCCTTTGGCCTTTTCGACAGCGGCCATGAATACCGGCAATCCGCCGAGTGCAGAACCGTCATCCTGCGGTGCTTCGTAGATGCTGGAATGAAAATCGCTCCACGATATGAGCTGAACGGAGGGGTACTGGGGTTCGCTTGCGGGGGAGGCAACTTCCGGCTGCTGGGTGCCGGCGCATCCGGCAAAAGCAAGGGCAGCGAGGGCAAATAAAGGACGAATGGCAGTAATCTTCATGGTTAAATATCCTATACTCAGGGAAGAATGTCTGTTCGAGACACTAAAGCAAATATCCATAATAATGCATTCTGCATTCTTTTGTCAGTTTTCTTTATTCATGACAAAATGAGGATTAATTCTTGACATGACATGAACATAAATCTAGGATACTCCCACTTTGTGTGAGCCGGAATTTCCGGCGACAGGTTGATTTGTCCATATTGCGAACCTGTAAACATCGCTAAAAAGGAGAGATTGCATGTCTTGAATGAACACCCTGAAGTGTCGTTTTATCGTGAGGTTTGACTGAACCTCGAGTGTATTGGTTTGTGTGGAACAGGAGCCGCAACGCCTCGCTGGAGTTTATGCGGGGTGGAGGCCCATGATGGGCTGAACGCCTTATAAGGAAAAAATAATGGATAGAGAATTTCTTTTTACTAGTGAATCCGTAACAGAAGGACATCCCGATAAAATGGCCGATCAGGTCAGCGATGCGATTCTGGATGCCATCCTCGCACAGGATAAACACTGCCATGTGGCATGCGAAACACTTCTCAAAACCGGCATCGTGATTGTTGCCGGTGAAGTCACGACATCCGCTTATGTCGATATTCAAAGCATTGCCCGCAATACGATTAAAAAAATTGGTTACAACAGCTCACTTAAAGGATTTGATTACGAAACGTGCGGCGTGATGGTGGATGTCGAAGCCCAGAGTCCGGATATCTGCCAGGGCGTCGATCCGAGCAAGGGTGTCGTGAGTGAACAGGGCGCAGGCGATCAGGGACTGATGTTTGGATTTGCCTGTGACGAAACGCCCGAGCTGATGCCTGCTCCCATTATGTATGCACACGCGCTGACGCGCCGTCTCTCGGAAGCCCGCAACCGCAATGAACTCGATTTCCTGCGTCCCGATGGCAAAAGCCAGGTGACCGTGCGCTATGGCGGCGGAAAAGTTCAGTCCATCGATGCTGTCGTCGTTTCGACACAGCACAGTCCTGATGTTTCCGAAAAAGATCTGCATGAAGCCGTCATGGAACTGATCATCAAGAAAGCCCTTCCGGCGAATCTGCTGACCAAAGACACCAAGTACCACATCAATCCGACGGGACGTTTCGTCATTGGCGGCCCGCAGGGTGACTGCGGACTGACCGGGCGCAAGATCATCGTCGATACTTACGGCGGCATGGGACGTCACGGCGGCGGTGCATTCTCGGGCAAAGATCCTTCCAAGGTCGATCGTTCTGCCTGCTATATGGCTCGCTATGTGGCCAAAAACGTCGTGGCCGCAGGCCTGGCTCGCCGCTGCGAAGTTCAGCTGGCCTACGCCATCGGCGTTGCAGAGCCCGTTTCGGTTCTGGTCAATACCTTTGGAACTTCGACGATTCCGGAAGATGAAATTGAACGCAGGGTTCGCCGTTGCTTCGAACTTAAACCGGCCGGCATCATTCGTTCGCTCGATCTGCTTCGCCCGATTTATTCGCCGACGGCCAGCTTCGGTCATTTCGGCCGCAAGGCAGAAAATGGCTTCTTTTCCTGGGAACGCACAGATAAGATCGATGCGTTGAAAGCCTAAGATTCCGTTTTTTCGAGAGCCCGGCTGTGCCGGGCTTTTTTTATGTATGCCCGGATGATTCCGAGTGCATTTGACTGTGGGGGAGCAATCAAAAAGAAAAGCGAAACCGTATGCAGCGAATGCTGCATAGGTGAGCTGCCGGGCCGTATTGCGCAGCAATAGGCCGGCTGACAAAAAAGCCCAAAGTTACAAAGAAATAAGAATTGTATGCATAATTATTGGACTTTTTGAATAAATTATCTAAAATATTCGAGGCTGATTCGTGAATAAATTCACGTTAAGACGTTTCATAGACGTTTATGTCATGCGATGTGGGTCTCAGAATTCGCGGAGCATGCCTGATAAAGAGGTACAAGATGAAGAAAAAAGCATGGTTATTTTCTATGTTGCTCAGTGCTGCAGTGTTTTCGGCAGCTTGCAGTGATGACGCAGGAAAGAATAAGCAGGAGGAATTACCGCTTCCACCGCCGTCGACGCTTTCGTATTTTATTTCGTGCAATTCGCCGGCTGATTGCAGACTCGATCTCGAAACAGAGCAGGATGCAATCGTGTCAGTTCTGTATACTTCGATTGACGAACAATCCTTCAATGCCAGTATGGTTTCGAATGCGGTTCTGAACGCATCCAGAACAGGAACCGTGTTTACGATGGAAAATGTCGAAGATTCCACCGTCAGCGTTCTGAGCGATGACAATGGTGTGGCGACAGTCAGAATTCATACGGGAGCTGAAGCCGGAACGGGTTCGATTATCTTTACGACAGCCGAAGAAGGACAGACCGCCGATCCTGCAACCTTTACGATTACCGTAAAGAAAGCGGCGCCAGTTCCCGTCGTCGTTCCCGAGGACAAGGATTTTGAATATCACGTCACGATGACCTATCAGGGTGAAAAAGCCCTCGTTCTCGCGGAGTCCATGCTGTTCCCGGGGCAGACATGTGCTGATATCGTCAGGGAGAACATGGAAAGCGATGACGTGGCCGACATTGAAGCGGCGGGTGACAAGTATGTCAATTTGATTCCGCTTTCCGGCATTACAATCGACAAGGCAGCGTTTGATTATAAGCTGACCGAAGAAGAAAAAACGACGTACGCCGTCGTTGGCCGCGTTCAGGGAGATGAAGGCTATGCAGCCTATGGATGTACGGATGGCCTGAATCGCGACAATCGCAATGTCGTCGTCAATCTGGTCGACACTTATGTACCCGAAGTCATTGTCAAACCAGATCCTCCCCAGAAGCCTGAGAAGCCTGAACCTCTCCCGCCCGATCCCGTCGAACCGCCGGTGATGGATTACAGCGGTAATTTCACGCTGACCAGCTCGTTCAATGCTCTGTCGCTGCTGCCGCATGCCGTCGTCGAAGATGGCAAGGCCCCGCTGTTCAAGGATATGCTGGCCGGTGACTGGATCGAATTCGTTCTGAACTTCCTGAGTGACCCCGAAAAAGAAATTACCAATGTTTTGACTCAGCAGCTGATTCCTTTGCTGCTCGATGCAGACTGGTTCAAGTCGCTCCTCGAAAAGATGGGCGCCAGCGCCATCGTTGCCCTTTTGGACAGCGGCGCACTGGATATCGATCAGTTGATGGAAACATTTGGTATCAAGAAGATCATTTCGGACTATCTTGAACAGATAACCGGTCAACTCGTCTGGTGGGATACTGCAACCGGCAGCGTCAAGATTGCCAACGAAATCGCGACCAACTTCACGATGCACGGCAGCTTTGTGATGGCCGGCAAGGAACTCAACGAACAGTCGATGCTCCTTCGCAACAAGCACAGCTACAACTCGCTGCTCTATCACAACGGCAACTTTGATAAATGTCTGATCGGCAATAAGTTTGCCGCTGACGTCGACAAGAAGCTCATCTGCGAAATCGGTCTCGATTCTCTCGACAGCGGCGCGATTAAAGGTGACTTCGATGCAACGTTCTCCGAAATCGTCGATGGCAAAGCAACCGTCGATATTGCCAAGCACAACCTCACACTCGCCTATGGCAAGCTCATCTATGCGGCACTCATGCAGATTCTGCCTCTGGTCGCTCAGCCGGCCGAAGGCGTCAAGCTCAATACGATTGGCGATGTCCTCGCCTATTACATCGGTATGGGATTGGTTTCGATCTACAACAAGAATCACGAAGACAGCCCGATCGAGAAGAAATATGGCTGTGATGCAGTCGGCGAAGTGACGGTCAGCCTGGTTAAGGATAACCTCCTCAACAGTGACAAACTGCCCGATTTCATCAAGAAGATCCTTTCGAGCCTGTCGATCATTCTGCAGCCGTCCATCGTTTCTCTTGCATGCACGGCAGGAACCAGTGCTCTGAACAACTTTGTGAACAGCCAGCTCGACAAGCTTTCGGTGAGCTCGGACAAAGTGGCGTTCTCTTCGGACGATTGCAACCTGAATCTCGTGATGGTTGGGGAATATCCCGCCAGCATTTCGAGCTTCGGCATGGATTCCTATGACTGGGGTTCCAAAGTTGACAAACGCTGCAAATGGAAAGTTTCCATCCAGGCAAACGAAGAAAGCGAAGGCAAGACCATCGATGGCAAGTTCTATGCTTTCAGAAACAAAGAATAGATCATGAGTTCGCGCCCTCCCAAAGAGCACAGACAATAAAAAAGCCGGCAAATCCAAATGATTTGCCGGCTTTTGTTTTAGGGCTCATTCATCCGATGTACGGGATTAACCGGCTGGCCAACCGAATTCGCGTCCTGCAAGCAGATGCAGATGCAGATGGGGAACCGTTTGTCCGGCATTTGCGCCGGTATTGATGACGCATCGATAACCGTCTTGTGCAAAACCGAGTTGTTTGGCCAGTTTTGCAGCGGTCACCAGGAGTCGTCCGGCAGTGACCGCATCATCTTCGGTCAGCTCATTCAGACTGTCGAGGGGGGCTTTGGGGATAATGAGGATATGCGTCGGTGCAGTCGGCGATATGTCATTAAAAGCATAGACGTAATCGTCTTCGTAAACTTTGGAGGAGGGGATTTCTCCCCGCATGATTTTTTTGAATAAATTGTCGTTCTGGCTCATGTCGGTTACCTTTTATTTATAGCTTTTCAGCAGATCGACGAGAAAATCCGCGACCATGGGAATGGTCGTGACATCGGCGCGTTCCTGCGGTGAGTGCGGGGAAACGACGGTAGGTCCGAAAGAAACCATCTGCATTCCAGGAATCTTTGACCCGATGATGCCGCATTCGAGACCGGCATGGATGATGTCGACGATGGGCTTTTTGCCGAATCGTTTTTCATAAAGATCGACGCAGCGTTTGAGGACATCGGAGTCCATTTCGGGTTTCCAGCTGGGATAGCCTTCATTGGATTTGGCTTCGCCGCCGGCGAGGCGCAGACAGGCCTCAATGCGTGAAGTTATTGCATTGAGTTTGGATGCGACGCTGGAACGCTGGCTTGACAGAATATGGAGCGTATTGTCGGCGATTTTGATGGATGCGAGGTTGGCTGATGTTTCGACGAGTCCCTGAATATCCTGACTCATTGCAGCGACGCCGTGCGGGAAGCAAATCAGCAGATCGGCGACTTTGCGCAGGGATGCGTTGTCGAATGCATCACCTGCGATGTCTTCGATTTTGGATGTCACCGTGACACCAGCATCAGATTTTGCATATTCAGCGGCAAATACTTTGGACATCTCGTCTATTTTGGCTGTGATTTGATGGGCATCTCCTGCGGGGACCGCGAGTGTGACGATGGCATCGCGAGGAATGGCATTGTGTGCGGAACCGGCTTTGATATCGACGAGGCGTGCATCGGATGAGATGGCGAGAACGCAATGCATGAGGCGCGTGGCGAGTTTGATGGCGCTGGCGCGGCCGACATTGATTTCACATCCGGAGTGTCCGCCTTTGAGGCCGGCCACATGAATCGTGACAGCACGGAATCCCGCAGGAATGGGGGATTTGGTCAGGGGCAGCGTGGAGCGCGTTTCGCGGCCGCCGGCACATCCCACTGTAAAGATGCCCTCATCTTCGCTGTCGAGATTGAGCAGGATGCGGCCCTTAATCTGTTCGGCTTTGAGGGCATTGGCGCCGGTCATTCCGGTTTCTTCGTCGCTCGTCACGAGAATTTCGAGGGCGGGGTGTTCGACGGATTTGTCTTCGGCCATTGCGAGCGCCATGGCTACGCCGAGACCATCATCTGCGCCCAGGGATGTCTGATTGGCGTGCATCCAGCCGTCTTCGATGATGACTTCGATCGGATCCTTGCTGAAATCGTGATGGGAAGCAGGCGTTTTTTCACAGACCATATCCATGTGTCCCTGCAGAACGACGATGGGGCCATTTTCGTAGCCCGGAGTCGCCGGAACGCGAATAATAATATTGTTGGCGTCATCGCGTTCGACATCAAAACCATTGGATTTTGCACGTTCATAAAGCCATGCAGAAATCTTTTCCTCATGCTTGGACTGACGTGGAACCTGTGACATTTGCTTAAAAATTTCAATAACGCGATCGCTCATCTGCATTTGAATTTCTCCTGTCTGATAAGGTGTGGTTGCGCTTTGCGCGGCGATACTTATAGGACAAATTGAAGGATAAGACACGCATTGTTTGTCATTCGCCCGCTTTCTGTGCAATTCATTAAAGTGTTGTGCTTTTGGGGGAACGCCGACCTATTGGCCTGCGGCCAATACGGTTCGGCTGCGCCGCTATGGCTTCGCCATACGCGCCGCTTTTCCGCCTGATTCTTGAAAAAAGAGCTGTCATCGTATAAACTTGCGCACGTTGGAGTGTATCCTGGTGAGATATATTCATAGATTCAATTGAACAAATAGAGGGGGGCAAGCCAATGAAAAAATTCAGTGTATTGTTTGTATATATGGTCGCTGCTTCGGTCGTGTCGGGATGCAATATGGATGATGGCATCACCGGTTTTTTTCAGTGCCTGAACGATCATACGGCAGTCGTTTCGGAGACGGATTTCAATTCCGAAAGACTGTGTAATAAGGAATACACCTGTGAATCCGTTCCCACTCCCGAGAACTATGAATCATCTGATTCCAACTATTATTTGTGTTATCGGTGCGAAGAGGGAACGATTTACTGCGATAATGAGTGTGTTCCGAGCGATGAAGAGCATTGCGGGGGGTGCAATGATGAGTGCGGCATCAATCAAAAGTGTGAGAATTACCGATGTACTCCGCCTAACAACTGTGTTTCGGGAACATTTAAATGCGACGACAGTCAGCTCATGGTATGCAACAATGGCGACTGGAGCCCGAAAGAGACATGCAGTTCTGGAATGATATGCGATAGCGATGTCGGGAAATGCATCGTCTGTAAGCCCAACACGTATCATTGTGATGGTGCAGAATTGCAAAAATGTGAGCAGGGATCGTGGAAATTGCAGGAAACCTGTGGATCTGCAGATCAATGCGATGCTGAAAACAACAGGTGTAAATGCAATGAAGGTTCACATCAATGCGAAGGTACGGAGCTGAGGGTCTGTCGCGATGGCATATGGGAGTCGAAGCTGACTTGTGCATCGGAAGAACTGTGTGATGCGGACAACGGCAAATGCAGGAACTGTATCGAGGATACCTATCAGTGCAGTGGTGGAATGGGTGGAAAACTATCTCGATGTCAGAATGATGACTGGGCACCTGCGAAGTCATGTGAGTCGACGGAACTTTGCAATGCCGAAAAAGGGCTTTGTCTGGCATGTGATGCGGACATCTATACTTGTGACGGAAAGGCACTGAAGCATTGCAGCAATGGATCCTGGGAACCCGTGCAGGAGTGCGGTAGTGGAATGAAATGCGATGAAAATAGCGGAAAATGCATTTCAGACAGCGACGATGATGGTGTACCTGACAAAGATGACTTTTGCCCATACAATCCAGAAAAGACGAAAGAGGATGTCTGTGGCTGCAATAAAGACTTTCCGGATGAAAGCGGCGGCTGCGGCAATACGTTCCATATTTATCAGGCCAATGATCTAAAGAAATATAAGGCATTTTCCAGTACCAAGTGTGATGAGTATCCCCATGTCGTGCTGCATGGTCAGATAAATCTTATTGACTATGATATTGATAAAACAGGTGACGATAATAATGACAGCAATGTCAGCTGCAGTGATTTTTTGGATATATCCAGTGATGGCGAGTGCAGTCCTATGATTTTTGAAGGTGAATCCCTGAATGGAATTGAACCGGAAATCATATATGAATCGAAGAATCATTCAGACAACACACTATGTAAAGTTACATCCTCTCTTTTTGAAACTTTCAAGCCGGAAGTTGAGATTAAAAATATCAAATTATCCTACTCCATCAAAGGAGATGTGAATGGGGTTCTTGCTGCCAGTCTGAATAAAGCGAACCTCACCAATGTTCATTATCAGGGCGATTTCGATAATAATTCGAAATACGCAACGAATTCAGGCGGAATTGTGGGCGCATGCAGTGGGTGTAACGTTTCAGATGTATCATTCAAAGGTAATCTGAGCGTTCTTGGAGAGGGGATTCTCCCCAGAAATATCGGCGGCTTGTTTGGCAAAACAGACAAAGACTGTTATATCGGAAATGTATCCTACGATGGGAAAATAATAGTCAATATCAATACTGCATTCAATTTGGGCGGGATTTCAGGTTTGAATAATGGATCTGAAATGAATGGCGTTAATTTTAGAGGGACGATAGAAGTTTCGGACAAGAGTGACAGAAATAAAGATAATTATGGCATTGGTGGTATTGTCGGAACCATTGATAACGGATTCCTGAAGGATGTTTCGACAGACAAGCTTTCGATCCTTGCCTCACACCGTTGGAATGTTGGGGGTGTTGCCGGTTATTTGACCAATAGCCAGTTCAATAATCTATGCAAAAAACAGATAACGATTGACAATATTGATGGTCTGCAAAATGTCGGTGGTATAGCAGGTGTACTCACTACCAACAGCAGCGTTTTGAATGTTCATAGTTCTGTCGATACCGTATCTGGAAAAAACGTCGTTGGTGGATTTTTGGGATACATGGATTCGGCATCGCTCAATAGCATTCATCATAAAGTCAATGCCATTTCTGGAACAAACGGAATTGGTGGATTTATTGGCGTAGGCAGTAAAAAATTAGTGATAGAGTCCATTGAGAGTACTGTCGGTGATATCAGTGCGAACCCCGGGACAGATAGTGGTGAAAAAAGCGAATTAGGCCGGGGGTGTTCAGGGGGATTTGCTTCAGTTATTGCATCTGAAGAAGATGATGTTTTGGTCAAATCTGTTAAGAGTCATGTCGATTCTCTTATTTCGAACCATAAAGTATCCGACAGCAGCGGAACGGGCGGTTTCGTGGGATTTTTTTACATTAAATCCATTAGTGGAGGAAATGGTTTAATTGATTCAATTATCAATACTGTTGACCTTTTGAAGTCATCGACGAGTTTAGGTGGTTTTGTTGGCATAATTGATATCCAGTCGTCTTTTCTTAGTTTTAAAGATAGTCTTAGATTTAAAAATATATTTTCGTGGAGTAATCTTGAATATGTCAATATAAAGAATGGTGTTGGTGGCTTTTTGGGGAAATTCAGAGGGACAATGGGTTATGGTTCTTCTTATGTTGTTTCTGCGTCGAGACTAAAATCGATAGATGATGATACAGTAATTCATGCAGCATTGTATTCGTATGCTTGTCACATTTCTTTAGATCAGGAATTTTATATTTTTACCCGGGGAGAAAACAGCACACCTTATTATAAATCAGAGAAAGGTGAAAATGTAACTAAATGTGATAATAATATGAAAAACTTCAAGCCATTCAGTGACGCTACGGCCTTAACGCTGCCCAAGGACAGCGGCGCAGAATGGTCTATTCAGTCCGTCACTGTTGGCAATGAGACGAAGAATATGCCGATATTCGATCTGCCTTCGGTTTGTGCAGAATAGAACGAAGAGCTGATTGATATGGGGGAGCAGCACCTCCCCCATACTTACTGAAACTATTTAGAAACCACGACGATTGTTCTGGGATTCAGCTCGTAGGAATCATTGGCCTTATGTGACAGGCCGCCAGCATCCGCATTGTGGGATTTGCGGCGGTTTGCACTCGGTTCATTGCCAAAGAGACCATCGTCGAAATATTGCTGTGTATCGATGAGAACTTTCCATTCGCCGGATTCCGGCAGGACGAATGTTCGTTTGTCGTTGGTTTCCATGTTAATCATGATAAAGAGCGGCGGCGTGGAACCGGTCTGCTTGTAGTACAGGCCGATGGTTTTGGATCCCCAGTCGGGTTGATTGCCATCCGGGCCGCGCCAGACGAGATTATCGTAATTAAATGCTTTTTGGGCGACAGCGGATCGGAAATTCTTGCGAATCTGAATGACATTCTTGACGAAATCGCGCATGCGGACGGCTTCATCGTTGTTCTGCCAGTCATTCCAGCGCAGCCAGTTGTATTCGTTGTCCGATGTTGCACCGTACGTATTGTTGTTGCCATAGAGCGTGCGCATCAGCTCATCGCCGCCATAGATCATCGGCGTGCCATTGCTCAGAAGCAGCAGCGCAAAGAAGTTGCGGATCATCTGGCGTTTGAGGGCTTCGTTGCTATCATTGTCGCAGCGGCCCTTATCATTTCGGTGCGCCTGATCATCGAAGTAACCGGTATTGCACCAGTTGCGTCCGCAGTTGTCGTTGCTGCCGCTGGTCAAATCGCACATATCTTCGTTCTGGCAGCAGGCAGGATTGAGCAGACCGCATCCATTGAGTTTTTCTGTATAGGTCACGACATCATAGAGCGTAAAGCCATCGTGCGCCGTCAAATAATTGACGGAATTATATGGAGAACGTCCATTGTCAAAGAGTGCACTTGAACCGGTAAACAGATTGCCCATGTTGATTTCTTTATCCCAGTTCGGTGGGACGGTTTCGGCAGAAGCGAGCGTAAAATCATCGTAATTGACGAATTTTTTCATCATGTCGCGGAATTTACCGTTCCATTCACTCCAGGCATATCCGGACTTATTCTTGGCATTGAGGAATCCGCCAATGGCATACCGCGTTCCATCCCAGGGTTCGGCAACGATTCTCGTATTGTATTTCTGCAGAACGGGATCATCGATGATTTCCTGGACGATGCTATTTTTGACATCATTGAACCACGCACCGGTATCGCTGTATTTATTGGATTCGAGAACACCCAGGACGGAAGCCAGGTCGACGCGGAAGCCATCGACGTGCATTTCTTCGACCCAATAATGCATGCTGTCGAAAATGAGTCGCGTGAATGGACCATAATTGGCACGGGTCTGATTGCCGACGCCGGTCTGATTGATGTACGAAGCCGACGGAATGCTGTATTCCTTGCATTCACCTCCCTGTTTGCGTTTGTTGTAAAAGTCTTCAATCAGATAATAGGCGATATTGTCCAGGCCGCGGAAGGAATAGAGTGCAGCGACGGAGGGATCGGATTCATAGACAAAACCTGCCCAGTCGGCTTCCTGACAATCGATGGGATGAACCGATTCCTTGTAGCGAGTTTTCTGAATGCCGCCCTCACCGGTCTGTCCGTAGACGACATCGATGATGAGCTCAATGTCGTTCTGATGAAGCTGATCGACCATCCATTTGAATTCGTCCATGACCGCGCCGGTGGATGAAGATGATGCGGCATCGAATGACAAATTGATATCGGGAGCGAAATAGTTGATTGTATTGTATCCCCAGTAGGTATCGCTGTCCTGTTTTTCGGCAACCGGCATGAGTTCGAGCGCATTGATGCCGAGATCTTTCAGGTAGGGTGCCATTTGACCAATTCCGCGCCAGGTCCCCGGAGCGGTAATTTTTAGCTTCAAATCCTTGATCTCTGAGGCTGATTTTGTAAATCCCTTGGGCTGAACTTCATAATAGACGAGATCATTGACGGCGTGATTTGCGAAGGCATCGCCTTTTTGGCGATTTGATCGCCAGCTGGTTTCATTGGCACTCCATTGATATCCGCTGACTGCGACGATGGATTTGGGCGCTGCCCCCCAGGTCGATGTACCGCGATGGGTATTGCCCGTCGTGGGATTTCCCTTTGTAATATCCATGTCTCCGCTCAAGCGTTTGGCATAGGGATCGATGAGCAGTTTGTTGGGGTTGTAGCGGTTGCCCTTGTCATCACAGTCGGTGATATAGCCTTTGGTCGAACCTGGCGTAAATGTCGAATCATAAGGCCAGTTCGGACCAAAAGCGATGTAGCCGTAGTGCTGTCCTTCGCCGATTCCCGAAATAAAACCGGTCCAGACGTTGGCATTCTGTTTTTTGAGCGGCAGCCGCATCGAAGGAACATCGGATTTTGCATTGTCGAACAGCAGCAGTTCGATGCGCGTTGCGTGTTCGGAATATACGGCAAAATTGACGCCTCCATCGATAATTCTGGGTCCGAGTATGGACATCATGTCCGACGATGCCAGTGACGGGGCGATATCAGCTGTTTTGGAATTATTCTCGCATTTTCCATCCGAACATACTCCGGTACATGGCGTCGAAACAGATTCCCCGTTTGAACCACAGGTAACGACTGCATTGTCCTTGCAGTACGGTTTTGCATTGGGATCACATACGCACCGGCCATCCTTGCATGTTTCCGGACACGGCGTCGAAACAGATTCCCCGTTTGATCCGCAGGTAACGACTGCATTGTCCTTGCAGTACGGTTTCGCATTGGAATCGCATACGCATCGGCCATCCGAGCAAGCCTCAGGACATGTCGTCGAAACGGCCTCCCCATCCGAACCACAGGTGATGACTGCGTTATCCTTGCAGTACGGTTTTGCATTGGGATCGCATACACATCGGCCATCAATACAAACATCTGGACACTGCGTTAAAACGGATTCCCCGTCCGTACCGCATACGATGGCAGTATTATCCTTGCAGTATGGTTTCGTGTTTGGATCGCATACGCACTTTCCTTCAATGCACGTTTCGGGACATGGTGTCTGAACGGATTCTCCGTTTGTACCGCATACAACGGCCATATTGTCCTTACAATACGGCTTCGTGTTTGGATCACAGACGCATTTTCCATCTTTGCAGTTTTCCGGACATGGTGTCGTCACGTAATCACCTTTTACGCCACAGACGACGGCAGCATTATCCTTGCAATAGGGGACTGCATTGGGATTGCAAACGCATTTTCCATCTCTGCAGTTCTCCGGACATGGCGTCGAAACGGCTTCACCATTGGCATTGCAGGTAATAAGAGCATTGCTTTTGCAATATGGCCTGCCATTGGGATCGCATTTGCCATTTTGCTCACCATTCTGGTTGTTCTGGCCATTTTGATTGCCATTCTGGTTGTTCTGGCCATTTTGATTGCCATTCTGGTTATTCTGACCATTCTGGTTATTCTGACCATTCTGGTTGTTTTCTCCGGGAACGGTGTTCTGTGGCGTTCTTTGTTCCGAAGATTCGTTGGCACATGCAGTCGTTAACAACAGGGATAAAAGTGGAATCCAGATTTTGATTTTCATTGAAATGTCTCCGAAAGGCGGGTTGCAAACACAAAAACTGCATTATTATAATGAATTCAGATGATATTTGCCAGTAGTGACTATGAGTGTTGTGAGATGTGTAACGATTGTGGGTTATGATATGGATATGGTTAATTATTTTGCCTCTGTACTACCTGAGTGTTGATAAGCCTGGAGCTTAGAGTTTGGAGCCTGGCGTTAGTTTTGTATTCGCAAAGCAAAAGCTCAAAGCTCAGATCAATAAAAGACATATTCTTTGGAACACTGCATATCCACGCTGGTTAAACAAAGCCTTATTATATAGGGGTATCCGCTCTCGTTCTCTGAACGATTTCCCGGATGAAGCGATCCCGGGAAAACAGCATATACCGACAATTTCATTGCCGACCGCCGCTCAAATCTCAAAATGCATGTTTTCATGGCGTACTGCTCCCATCTACTCCTGGAACTTTGTACAGTTATAATGCTTTGTATTCGATGAATGACATTGCTCCCATGTATTCCTGGAACTTTGAATGTCGGGCTTACATGTAGGTAAATGTGGTTTTATGCATAATAGTAGGTAACCAAGGGTTACCTCGCTCCCATTCCCACCCGCCGACTCGCCGTCCTAACCCAGATTAACAGCGAATTTGCACACTAAACCCTTTCCGACAGGAGGAGTCGTAAAAAATAGGCTTCAAGTGTGCCTGGCGTGTACGGAACGACAGCATTTTGTTTCGCGTCCGATTCAATAATGCTGTAAACCGCCCTTCGGTTGTCCGTACATTATGTAGCAGGGATGCTTTCTGTCAGACAAATCCTGATGGATACATATTTCACCTCCAGAAAGGAAGGCCAATTCCTTCATCCATATGATGCCATCCAGGCTGCATTTGTTTCACTTGCCCGTACGATTTTTTTTAACTCGCCTATGCGCCTGCAGCGCATACGGCGTGCTGGGTTCGGGCTATTGACTGGCGCTGTGCGCAGTCAATACGCCCTCACTTATTTGGTGTGGACGCCGTAATGAGACGAAGGCGAGTAGGCGGCCGCCGGCGGGCGTATTGGCGCGATGCAGAATGGCATCGTGCCAATAGCCGCCGAACAAAAAAACGAAAAGACAATCAGCGACTGAGAATTATCCGCAGACTGGCGAAAGATTATGCCGATTGGTGAGGTGTTTGGGCAGATGTTTCGATATGATTGTCCAGACTTGCAGGAAGCTGATGCATGTCGTGAGTTTTTTTGTGGCTGACAGTGACCTGTGGAAATGGAATTTCGATATCGGCTTTATCGAGCTCTCTTTTGACCTGAATTGAAACGCGTTCCTTGACGGCCCAGAAATCACATCCTTTGCACCAGCATCGGACGGAGTAGTTGACAGAAGACGGTCCAAAATCGCACAGCACAACAGCAGGTGCGGGTTCGGGAAGGACTCCGTCGACCTGGCAGGCAGCTTCGAGCGCTTTGCGTGTTGCATCGAGATCTGCTTCGTATGCGACGCCGATGAGAACGTCTGCACGTCGGATACCCTGCGAAGAAATGGTTACGCCATTGCGGTCTAGTTCGCGTTTGCACTGAGCGGTAACTCGCTCGCGAACGGCCCAATAATCGGCACCATTACACCAGACGCGGACCTGATAGTTGGTTTTGGCGCCCGGGGTGACATCGAGCAGATAGACATGAGATTTTCCGGCCGGACATTCAGCGAGAGCGCCTTCTACGTCCATGGCACGTTCGAGGGCAGCGCGCGTTGAATCGAGATCTGCTTCGTACGGGACGGAAATCGCGACATCAGCACGTCGAAATTCCTGCGAACAGTTGTCAATGGTCGAGGAGGACAGGGCGCTGTTGGGAATGGTGATGAGCCGATTGTCGAGGGTCATGATTGTCGTCGTAAAGAGCTTGATTTCCCGGACGACGCCGCTTTGTCCTCCGCCGGTGATGTAGTCACCGAGTTTGAACGGTCGGAAAACGATGAGCATGACGCCGGCGGCAAGATTTGACAATGTGCCCTGGAAAGCCAGGCCGATGGCCAGGCCTGCGGCGGCGATGATTGCGGAAAACGAAGTGGTTTCGATACCAAATATGCTCAGGCAGGCGAGGACGACGATAATGATGATGGTGTAATAAACAGCACTGCCTGCAAATTTTGGCAGTGGGGAGGAGCCGTCATCGCGCATGCCCTTCTGAACAGCTTTGGTAATGATTCTCTTGATAATTTTAGCGAGAACAAAACCAAGGATGAGCAGCAGCAAAGCACCGGCAACGCTCATGCTATAGCTCAGAATGGAGGTAACGATCTCATTCTTTCCGCCGATTTTTTCGGCGATTTTATGCAGCCAGGTTGCCGCTTCGCCCGTCTTTTCGACGACTGCATCGGCTTTTTCTGCGGCCTCTGCTGCTTTTTCTGCGGCATCAGCGGCGGCATCCGGAGCCTGTGCCAGCAATGGTAATAAAAATGTGAATAATCCAGTCATGAAGCAACTCCTCTGAATGTGTTGCGAACCATCATGGAACGCACAAGGGGGGAGGGACTATGTTACGATAAAACGATCAAAAAATGTGCATAAAAATGGGATGGTCTTTCGATAGTCCGACCTGTGGAAACTTTGTTGAACCGTGGAGCGGTGAGTATCAGTCCAGCTGAGTTGATAAATCGGCCCACAAATGGTAGTGTCATGACGCGGCAAAGCTGTCCAATCGTTCCGGAATCGAGTTATGACACTGAAAGATTATTTAAAGAAGCTTAAAAAAATTGAATTCCATACTCGGATGAAAACCCAGGAAGGTCTTTCCGGAACCTATCATTCTGCCTTTAAGGGCCGCGGAATGCTTTTCAGCGAGTGCAAGGCGTATGAGGAAGGGGACGATGTTCGGTATATTGACTGGAATGCCAGCGCACGCCATAACGGATTATTCGTTAAGCAGTTTGTCGAGGAGCGCGAACTGAACGTCTGTGTCGTTCTTGATCTATCGACGACGATGCAGTTTGGTTCTGTGGGAATGAACAAGGCAGAGAAGGCTATCGAAGCGATGTCGATCGTTGCTTTTTCTGCGCTTCAGAACAATGATAAGGTCAGTCTTTTCATTTTTAATGATAAAGGAATGAAGTACATTCCGCCGGTGAAGGGGAAGAATAATATTGTTTATTTAATTCTTGAAGCGCTTCGCTTTGAACCGGAGCAGGGGAATCATCAGCTTGGTGAGGTCATGGGCAAAGTACTGGCATTGATGAAGCGCCGTGCTTTGGTATTTGTCATCAGCGATTTTATTGAATTTGATTATGAACTGAGTATTCGTCATCTTGCGCATCATCATGAGGTGATACCGATTGTTGTATCTGATCCACTGGAATCGACGATGCCGGATTTGGGTTTTACCCTGTTGGAGGATGCTTCGACGCATGAATATATGCTTGTGGATACTTCGCGTGCAGAGTTCAGGGAGTATTACCGGGAGCAGTTTGAGAAGCGCCGGGCGGAGCAAAAAAAGATATTCGACAGGGCAGGTCTGACGCATGTACGGATATTGACGACAGATGAAATCATTAAACCTATAGCCAGGGCTTTTGAGAGGAGGGCTTGGCATGTTTAATATTCATCATTTGGGGGACAGGTATTTATTAGTATTATTATTTATATATATATTTGTGTTTTTTGGGGGAGGTAATGCCTTTGGAGAAGACAATACATGTCATTTTAAGCTGACTGCTTCGGAACCGGAGGTCAGTGAATCGAATATTCTGATGCCGGTGGTATATCGTTACAAGGCGACATACGATGAGAGCTGCAGACTCAATGTCGTTCGGATTATCTATCGTTCGATGGAATGTGCGAAGCCCCAGATCGAGCTTGGTCCATCGGAACTGATGAGTCAGCTGACTGCGAATGTGAGTGTGACATGTCAGTTTCGCAATTCAGGGTATTTTTATCTGCCGCCGGTGGAATTTGATGTGATGGATAATCGTGATGAACAGGGGCGAATGAGTTTTTATCCTTCCATGAATGTTGTGAAGATTGGCGGATATAAGGAAATACCAGATGAAATTGATCTGAATAAACTGCTGGAACTCCAGTTGTGGAAAAAGAATCAGCGGGGGATGTGGCTGATTTTCTTCTTTCTTGGGGTAGTGGTTTTATTTGTTGTTCTTGCGGCACATTCCAGAATGTCGCGTTCGAAGACGTTACAAACGGCTGAGCCTGAGCTGAAACCGATTGAGCGTTTTCTGGCGGAGGTTTCCCGTCTTGTCGACGAGTCACCTGCAACGATGGAAGAGTACAAGAGCTATCATGATCGACTTTCGGGAGCATTCAGGGTATTTGTTTCGGAACGTTATGGTTTTCCTGGTCTGAACTGTACGACGAGTCAGTTTTGTGATCATCTGAAGGCACTGAACATATCGGAGGAGTTATGTGAAGAAGCGCACCGTCTGCTTGGAGAATCGGACTGCATTAAATTTGCTCAGGAGATTCCCAGTCAGGCTGCAAATTTGCTGTTGCTGCGAGATACCGGGTATCTTGCATCCCGTCTTGAAGACATCATGGTGCGTCGTGATAATGAGGAATTGCTGAAGTCAGAAGGGAGTTCCCCGAATACGGCATCAGAAAGCGCAGAATGAAGCATCAAGGCCGTTGTTTATGGATTTATTACTGCTCACACTCAAACAGATTCAAATCAGCTCTCTGGAGTATCCCTGGGCATTGCTTTTGCTTTTGGCGCTTCCGGTGTACATGCTGATAGCCTATTTGGGCGTTAAGTATGTGTTTTACCGGGTCAAACTGCCTTCTACGCATTTTATTGACCAAACGGGCAGATTTGAGTCGTTTCATCCCGGCATGAGCCTTCATTCGTTTAAACGTCGTTTTTTGCTTCGTTCGTGTCGTTTCTGGGCTGGTATCGTCTCGATTGTATTGTTTTCAGCCTTTTATGTCTGTCTTACGATTGCGCTGGCCCATCCGTATGGCGGAGCGACGAACGAAACACTGACAGAAGGCATTGACATTTATTTTTCGCTGGACATGTCTGCATCCATGAAAGCCTATGATTATAGTCTGGATGAGATGCAGGCCCGTTATCGTCTGGACGTATTTACGCCCAATCGTTTTGAGGTAGCCCGCAAGACGATACTGGATTTTGTGGATACGCGTGCCAAACGCTGCAATCATCGTGAATCTGTCACTGCTCGCTGTGATCGTATTGGTGTGGCAATGTTCGGGCAGCGAGCATTTATCGATGTACCATTGACAAGGGATTATGCGAACCTGTCATCGCATCTTGCCAAACGACGTATCGATGACATTGATGCCAGTCAGTCCGCGATAGGAGATGGTATTTTGATTGCAGTAGCCAGTCTGAGGCATTCACCAGCGAAATCGAAGAATATTATTCTGATTTCTGATGGCGATCGCAAAGGTGGCCGCGTGAGCATTGGGCAGGCAATTGCG
Organism: Pseudomonadota bacterium; assembly: GCA_017441205.1. GTDB lineage: Bacteria > Myxococcota_A > Bradymonadia > UBA4248 > UBA4248 > UBA4248. The sequence continues at coordinate 22,506 of JAFRYG010000061.1, read as the reverse complement.
GCAGCAAAGAATTATGGCATTCAGATATATCCGATTATGATTGGGTCCGGGGACAATGCAGTTATTGCACAGTCAGAGATGGGGGGATATACGACGTTTTATGAAGCACAGTTACCGGTAAACTTTGAGCTTTTGAATGAGATTGCCGCAAAGACAAACGGACAGGCTTACAAAGCATCGACGGATGCTGAATTTATGAGCAAACTCAATGATATTCTTGAGCAGCTTGAACCGAACATATCATCTGAAGTCGAACAGGATAATCTCGTGGATTTATCCCTTCATTTTGTTTTGCTTGGATTTATTTTCGCGTTCATAGCATCATTGGTTTATATGACGGCTGTTCGTCAGTATCCATGAGGGAGGATGGTGATGTACTTTATTCAGCAGTGGAACCATCCGGAGTTCATCTATTTGCTCATCCCGTTGATGATATCGATGCTGACCTATGTTTACAGCCTCGTCTGGAAACAATTCAGAAGTGTCGCAATAGAACAGACGTTTGATATTCAGGATGGCAAACAAAATATCAGGAAGTTTTATATATATAGTGCAGGTGCCGGAGTTGTTGCACTGACTTTATCGATTGTCTGTCTTGTCGTGTTTCCTCAGCAGCCATCGTTGATCTCATTTCTGATTTATTTTATTTGTGATTTGGGGTTAATCTGGGCTGTGGTTGTATATATACGTGCGATACAGAGAACGCTGGGATTGGTCCGGAGTGTAACGGTAAATAATGTCAGGAAGTTTTCCAGACAGTCGGAATTTCATATCAAGAACGTCCGTTCGATAATTGCTTTCCTGATCGGTGCATTGCTGATTCTGGCTCTGATGGGACCGGAAGGCGGCGAAAAGACGACGCGGCTTCGCCGAACGCCGCTCAATATAACAGTTTTGCTGGATTTATCACGATCCATGGGAACTCAGGATCTCCTGCCCAGTCGTTTGATTGCAGCAAAAGATGAAGTTCGGACGATTTTAAAGCAGTGCGGCGGCGATGAAGTCGGACTGGTATATTTTACGGATACAGCAATTGTTCAGGCGCCTCAGACGCTCGATATCTCATCGATACAGAATCACCTTGAGCATGCTGGTATTTCGAGTATGCCAACGCATGGCACTGATCTTTCGGCAGGATTGAAGCAGGCACTTCGCACTTTTGATGAGAGGGATGACCTTTATTTTGAAGATACCGGATATTTGACGCGGAGAGTCGTGCTCATAACGGACGGCGAAAGCCACAGTGGAGATATTTCGGAAATACTGTCAGAGTATCGGAAACGGTTTGTGCATGTTGATGTTATCGCAATTGGAACAGAAAACGGTGCTGAAATTACGGACAAGCTTGGACGACCGTATATATATAATAATGAACATGTCGTCAGCAAACTTCAGACTGGCATTCTGAAACAGATTGCTCATTCCACGAATGGGACATTTGTACAATATGATATTCCGGAACTGGCGGCGCAGACGATTATTGCAAACTGGGATGCCATACGAATCGGAACAAAACCGCGCGGTCTGACTTCTTCCGTATATCGTGTTCAATTATATTATTTGTTTTTGTATCCAGCTTATGCATTGCTTCTGATATTGCTGTTGCAGCCATTGATTGCAAGATTCCTGACACCGAGAAAGATCAAACGGGAGCAGCGCAAAGAACAGCGGACAATTCATTCGAACTATCAGGACCTCCATCATAAAACAGACAAGGAGGCATTATGAACAGAACAGCCTCTGCATGTCAGATGAATAAATGGACTTCCTGCATGGTATGTTTGTGTTGTGCATGCACATTGTTTTCGTGTACTGATTTTGAGTCCCAATCAGCTGCAAAACAAAAGGAAGCCATTGAATCCGAACTCAGCTGGAACCGTTTTGATGCGGCAGAAAACCTGCTTCAGAAAGCACAGGTTCAGACCAGGGATTCTGAAAAGCCGTATTTTGAATATAATAAGGCCATTATTTCCATATTATCCGGTCATTGCGATGAGGCCAAAGTCAACCTTGAAAGTTTGCTTGATCGTTACAACGAATCCGTTACTCGCCGTACTTCCGCAAGCAAATCATCAGAAAATAATCTGTTCGTTGCCCGGATAAGGGTCGCTTTGGCTATGTCCATTCTTTGCCCCGGAAAAACTTATGTTTCGCTGGATACTGCAGATTATGAAAATGTACTGTCTCATCTGTATTCTGCAGTGTCGCTGGGGATCGATGTCAGAGATATTATATTGTACGTCACAAAGGAGTGGTATTCTGAGTGTACGGAGTTTATTCCGGAATCACAGAAAATGGCGTCATCCTACGAGCATGCACTTCCTTTTGAACAGGACAATGTTTTCAATGCGGTTGTCTGCCCGGAAGGGGTATGGGTCAAGTTTGAAGCCAGGGCTCATGAGAAGTTTGATGCGAATATAGAGTTGACACAGCTCGAACGCAAAGTATGGCTCGATGATTCTTCCAGACTTCCGTTTTCACAGGTTCATTTTGAACTATATGAAGCGCCGGTCAATGGTACTGATTTTGGCATGCCGGTCAGTGTGTTTCGACAACCGCTTCCCAAGGCTCCTCCTGCCGCAGAAGATTATGAAAAATACAATGCAGAAATCAGGGATGTCAAACTGAATAAAGATGGTATTTATTATGCTCATTTATATACAAAAAATAATGGTGAAGCTCAGCTGAAGATTGCACTCAAGCGTGCGGTTGATTGCGAATATATAGACGATTTGACGAGTTATTCCGCCGATCTAAAACTGAATGTTATCGATATGACATCCGAGAGTCAGGTGGAAGGTTTGATTCTGTGTCCTGCCAGACCCGATCATTTCCGGTTTAGTCTTAAGCCGGAACAGAGCGCATTCTTTAATATTATTACGCGTTCGAACGATGTTGAAACATTGGAAAACTTCAACATATTCATTCGGGAAGGAAAGAACAATTTTGTCGATATGCGCGGGGTATCGACTGCAATGACGACGATTTCGAAATCAAAATATATGGTCTTCTCGGTTTATCCCGAGTTGATGCAGGTACCACAGATAAAGATGCATATTCCGAAGGTCGTGCTCATTCATAATGGTACAATGCAGGAACAGACGTACGAAATTAAACTGTCCCTCGAAAAGAATCAATCATTGCTGGAGTATCAGGTGCATCTGGCAAAATCATCGGATTGCGATAGTGCGCCCGAGGTGCAGGAACATAAGATTTCTCTGGAAGATCTGGAACTGAAAGAAGCTGTATTTATGAATCCGGTCTGGAACTGTCCCGGGCAAACGGTAAATTATATTCCCGAATTGTCTCCCAATACACCTTTGCTTCGTACGCTGGTGGACTATCACTTCTTTTCGAATGAACTGATACGTCCCGAGGATGTATCATTTAATTCATACCTGATGAATAAGAATGACAAGGATTATCTGGTTGAATTGGGGCAGGGAGGTCATAGTCACTGGAAACCGGAATCCCTGGTAAAGCTGTTCCAGCTGAAGAAGCCCGTCACTTCTGATATTATTTTCAGAAGTACTGTATCGGATGAGAAACCCGGATTTTCGCTTTTGATTGTACAGATGCAGCAAAATGAAGACAATTCCGAGGATTCATCAGACGACAGCAACAAGGAAAATTCGAAAGAAGACAACAAACAACAGAGGGATGATAATCAGAAACAGAATGTTCCCAACAAGTCTCCGGATAAGCCTTCAGAATCGCCGGCAACTCCGAAAGGTCCGGGAACAGAAGCTCAGGGGGATGACAGCACGCCGGATGAGAGTGCCAAGGGCAATCATGCGTCAAAGTATGATCTCAGACAGCAGGAGCGCGACTACATTGATGCCTTGCTTGATGATATCGAAAGCGGTGCGTATCATGTTCCGCTGCCCGGCAATGTTGATCCTCCTGCGAGTGACAAGGACTGGTAATAGGGTGAATGGAAATGAAAAGATTAATGCCGTTATATAGTTTCCTGATCCTTATGGCTGGTTTCAGTCTGTTTGCAACGAATGCCTTTTGCCAGGAGCCGGCTTACGACAATTCAGAACTGTCACAGGCAAAAAATGTTCGCATTGCATCATTTCCTGATGATATGTTTATTGATGTCAATGTGCCAGTGCATCAGATTTATGTTGGGGAGACGATTCGGGCTGAATATGATGTATATGTATCATCCCGGAGGGGGCAGGTCTATTATGATGTCGAGGAACCGGAATTTGTAAAATGGTACAGCATCGAAGCCAAGGCGCCTCCTGCGAGTCTGGCATCTTTTGATTCCATTTCCTATACAAAAGAGCCTCATGCGGTTTATTATATTACACCGATGGTCGTGGGTAAGCTTCCGCTGCCAGCTTTAAAGGTTCAGGTTCCCTATCTTTCGAATAATCCGTGGATAACGCACGATACACATATCGTTGAGGTCATACCGCTTCCTGAGCCCCAGCCAGCAGGTTTTCACTATGGCAATGTCGGGACTTTTGAGATCAAGGCGAGTATCTCTTCGAAAACAGTTCATGTGGGAGATGTCATCGTTATTGATGTTAAAATATCCGGTACAGCACCGGTAACTGGGATTGGACTTGCTCCGCACAGTCTTTCCAGGAGCGTGGAGGGATTTAAGGCGTATCCTGTTCATAATTATGACATGGATGAGAGAATTGAAAATGATCATGTTCTTTCAACCCGATCCTACCGCGTCAAGCTGCTTGCATTAACCCCCGGAGAATGGTTCATACCGCCGTGTGAAGTGGTATCTTTTGATCCCAAAATTCATCAGTACCGCACGTACCAGAGTGAATCGTTCACGATCGATGTCGAGGAATCCGGCAGGGAAATATCGATAGAGAATCCCAGGGCAAAGACCGTAACACTGGATAGTGTTCAGCTTCGCGATATTGCTTTGAGCAATGGTATTGTGAGAAAGCCGATATCATTTTTGTGGCTCATTCTTCCGCCAGGTCTGGCAATATTTATCTATCTGATAATATATATTAAGAAGAGACAGCAGGCATTCAGCCAGCGAAAAGCGGTCAGGGAGGAATGCGGTATTCTTTTGCAAAGTCTTAAGGCAGCGAATTCTTCGGATGCTCAGCTCCAGACATTGCGCGAATTGCTGAAACTGGGATTTCAGATTGATTATACCAATTCAGAGCAGGAAATGAGCGAGCGTCTGAGGTCGGTTTTTTCGGAGTCGGAAACGAAAGTCATCTGGGATATCATTCGTGAGCTGAGAATGACGACGTACAGCACACAGAAACCGATCAGTTCTGAACAGATAGCTCCGATGATTGAAATACTCATCACCAGACTGAATGCGGAGAAACGAATATGAGATGGAATTGTTTTATATTTTTAATCATATTTGTATTGTTTCCCCTGGATATATGGGCTCAGGATAAGACCGAGCCGGAAGAACCCGAGAGTCTGGAAAACCTGGAAAACCTTGCGCGAAGGCAGTTTGATGAAGGCAAGCCCGAAGCTGCGCTCGAACTTTATCGCCGCTACGAAAAGCAGATGATAGAGGAGGGCTGGGACGCACTTCAATTTGATGTTCTCGTGAACCTTGCCACCGCGAGTTATCGTTCGGAGCGGCTTGGCGAAGCCATGGGGTATGTCAAGCAGCTTTCGATATTCAGGGGAGTGAACGTCAACAAATATATTGATGAACTTCAGATGCTCATTGAAAGCCGCGTATATCAAAAGAATCCAGCCACGAAGTTTATTCGGGGAAATTCATCAGATTACACCTATTGGGAGACTGCTCATAGATTTTCGCGAGCGGAACTTCATCTGGCATTTTTCATTATCTGGTGTTGTATATTTCTGATTTTGACCGGGTATATGGTGTGGGGACGCAGCAGCCGGTTTCGGGCGATTTTTATCGATTTGCTGGTTATGAGCGGGCTGTTTTTGCTTATCGCCGGGGCACTTCTGATTGCGCAGAAGAGAACTGAAGATATGAAGTTTGGCGTGCTGACAGAAGTCAGCTCTTTGCGAACGGAATTGGGCAGTGATGAAACCGGGAATCTGGATGGTTCGTTTATTCCCGGCATGACGGTCAAGGTCATTTCGCATGTGCCCGGATGGGTGAGAGTGGAACGTTCAGATGGGGCACTGGTCTGGGTGGATGTACACGATTTCTATCTGCTTCGTGGATGGGGTGAGCAGCATTCGGCAGAACTGGAATAATGAAGTTTTTGGGGGATTTCTGAATCATTGGATATCATGAACCTGCGGCATAATGGGGCATCGGTGGGCTTGAGAATGCATTATGTTCAGTGTTTTGGGGGATAAGCGTCGAAGATAAACGTGCGGCGTATTTGCATTTTGTATTTTTTCTGGGCAATGGCAGGCATCTGTCGTTCATTTATGCCGGCAAATAGCCGCACGCCGAAGCCGTATGCGCGCAGCGCATAGGCTCGGTTTAAAAAACGAGACGAACGGCCATAGCGGAGTCAGTGAAAGAGGATTGGGTTTGTGTGTGAAAATGTGCGAGAATGTGTGCTTTTGGAATCAAGTTGAGCGCGCAAGCACTGGTTGACATTGAGATGCGTAAGGCGTTAGAATGAAAAGCCTTTGTAGCCCGTGTTTGGGCGCATTTTATGGATTGACTGCGCGGAGGCGGGAGCTGATAAAGTTCCGAAATTCGCGTGAATTGGAATGGAACAGCGGAAATGATTCGAGTTTTGTACGTGGGAAGTGGTTTTTGTTCAGCGAAAGGTCTTGCCGGTGAATTGCCGGAATACCTCCTTAATCATCGTTCGGACATTACGATCGATGTTGCCGTTCCCCATAGTCAGAATATCGATGAAGGAGCAGGCAGACTGGCAGAACGCCTTGTGGAGTGCAATGCACGCGTTGATGGTCAGGACTATCAGGTCAAGGTTCTGGAGGGTCGTCTGGAAGGTCATGTCCGTGCATTTTATATGGATAATGACTGTCTTCGCGATGGTTTGGATCTTTCGAATGATGATGGCATTCGTGCGTGTGCAGTGTTTGCGCATGCGGTTTGTGCGTGGCTTGAACAATCTCCGCAAGCGTATGACATCGTTCACTGTGATGGTCTTCTGACAGCCCTTATTCCCACTTTTATGCGTTGTCTGCATGCGGACAGCAAGCGCATTCGCAACACGAAGGCCCTCGTTTTTCTGCCTGGTGTTGAAAACAAGGCGATTGCGGACATGTCCTGGATTTCGCGCATGAGGCTTCCCGAAGAGATGGGCAGCAGCGAAGGAATGGAATTTTACGGCAGGATCAGCATTCTGAAGGGTGCCTATCTGTATGCGGATGCGCTGGCGTTCCCGAGCGATTACATCCGGACTGCCATTGAAAAGAATCGCGGCAGAGACATTGGTATGGAAGGTGTTCTGTTTGATCGCACCGATCGCATTCATACGCTCTCCATGGGCGCATGTTCCAAAGTTCCCGGACCTGCCCGCGACAAGGCGATTGCGGCTGCATTCAGCGCCGAGGATATGAACGGCAAAGCTCGTTGTAAGACAGAGCTTGCGCAGCGTCTGAGACTGAAAAAGAACCGTCCGATGATTACGTTCATCGGGGAACTGGATTCCGAATCCGGGTTCGATATGGTCAATGACATTCTGGATGATCTGATGGATCGTCAGGCGAATCTCGTGATTCTCGGACAGGGCAATGATGCCTATCGTTCTGCGGTTGAGGGCTGGCAGAATGAGTTCCGCGGTTCGGTGGCCTGGATTAATGAAAAACCTTCGTGTGAATCTGTGCGCCGCGTACTGAGTGGATCCGATATTCTTCTGCTTCCGGCAAAGCACGACAATATTTCCCGGCTGCATCAGATTGCCATGATGTACGGCTGCGTCGTCGTTGCACGCAGACTCGGTTGTGTGGCCCATGACGTACAGGGCGTTCATTTCCTCGAAATCCTCGGTCGTCATGAAGACAGCGGCGGTTACATTAAAATCGGACCGGATGATAACGGCTTTATTTTTGAACGCTATGATTGTGATGAATTCTTTAATTCAGCGATGGACGCCCTCGATGTTTATGAATCTGCAGGGTGGAATGAAGTCCGTTCACATGCGATGAGACAGAGTTTTTCGTTTGAACAGACGGCAAATGATTGCATGAAAATTTATGAAGCACTAAAAGGCTGATGTTTCAGACACTGAGTTTGGTTTCTTGACACACACTATGGAGATTTGCTCATGACGCCGCAGATGGAATCCATTATCCAGAATATTGTTGCTTTTAAGGAAGCATTGATTGCCAAGCATCAGGAAGTTGCGGATGAGCCCATGGAAATCCTCGATGAAGACACGTTTTGCGCTGTCTTGTCGGGATTGCCGTCATTTCGCAGATTACCCGGCGTGCCCGAACATATGGGGTTTGAAACGGTTCATCATTGCGATACACCGGAAAACAGCGAGGAATTAAAGAACTATCTCGATAATGTGTTCGGCATTAAGGATGAAGAAACTCTGGTTCAGCAGAAGAATGAGTTTTTCCATATCTTTAATGAGTATTTTGATTTTGCCTGCGAATGGGACGGACACCCGAATTTTTCGCTCGATGATTTGAGTGAAGAGGGCAGGCAAGCCTATACAGTAAGCCGCGATTTTGCGATGAATCTTCGCGATATCGTTGGACAGCATGGATTCCTTGCCTGGGATATCGGCGAGCGCATTATGTTGATCCGTGCGGCATGCGCATGCGGCATTATCGATGATCGCACCTGCATTCGGCTCGTCATTGAGGAAGCCAAGGTCGCCAATGAAATGTTCGATAATTTCATTGATTATGCGACGAGCGCACTGTGCGGATGCGTCTATTTCATGTTCGTTTCGATGGGAAGAACGGAAGAAGAAGGTCTTTCGGGATTTCTCGATATCAACATGAAGATCGTCTCGAAGCTTTTTGAAGACGATATCTGGTCGCTCAATGCCTGGTGTGAAAAGAACTACAAGCAACTCGCCATACGCGATGAACAAATTCAGGATCTGCTCGACGATGAACATCGCAACCTGACCGGTATTGCGGCTGATCGCATCCTTTGCGATGGTTATAGAATCTGTGTCATGCTTCGCGAGGAACCTATTGGTCCGGATGATTCCGGATGGCGTTTCTTTGCCGGCGATGAAGATCAGGATTATCTCGAAAATCACCGCAATTTCGGATCGCTCGATCTGAACCTCATTTGTAATTATTCTCCGGATACAGTGGATTTCCTCGATATGCCTGTCGGGACACTGATCGTCCGCAATGATGACGGCAATCTGGTTGTGACGAGGATTCCGGGCGTTAACGGGTCGGAAGACGGCGGCGATGGTGATGGCGGCGATAACGGGCCGGATGATCCGATCGCATACGGTTGATTTGAATGAGCATTTAAAGCCCCGGTTTTCCGGGGCTTTTTTTGTTTTTGCAGCAATGCAGAGAAGCATCATAAAAATGATTTTTCTGACTTGCCATGGGGAGATGCGTGCTTACTCTGTTGCGTTGTTTGCCGGAGATGAAAAACTCTCCGTTTTTTCATGGCATTAAGGAGCTAATCATCATGTTGAAACCATTGAACGATCATATCGTCGTAAAACGCCTTGAACAGGAATCCGTCAGCAAGGGCGGAATTATTATTCCCGATACTGCGAAAGAAAAACCAGCCAAGGGTGTCGTGATGGCGGTTGGTGCCGGGAAGCGGGCAAAGGATGGAACCAGACTGAGTCCTGAGGTCAAAGCAGGCGATATCGTTTTGTTTGGCAAATATTCCGGTTCGGAAGTGAAACTGAACGGGGAGGAGTACATGATTCTGCGCGAAGATGATGTGCTCGCCATTGTTGAGGAATAAACCGACATTTTATGTCTTAACATATTGAATAATAAGGAAAAATTATTATGGCAAAAGAGATTATCTATCATGAGGCTGCACGTCAGGAACTTCTGAAGGGCGTTGAGATTCTTTCCCGTACTGTCAAGACGACGCTTGGCCCCAAGGGCCGCAATGTCGTGATTGAGAAGTCGTACGGCAGTCCGAAGGTCACGAAGGACGGCGTGAGCGTTGCCAAGGAAGTCGAAATCAAGGAAATTGCCGGCAATCTGGGTGCACAGATGGTGCGCGAAGTCGCGTCGAAGACAGCGGATGCAGCTGGCGATGGTACGACGACGGCGACTGTTCTCGCAGAAGCCATCTATCGCGAAGGCATTCGGTATGTGACGGCCGGACACAATCCGATGGCCCTCAAACGCGGCATCGATGCCGGTGTGGCGAAAGTCGTTGAATTCATTAAGAAGAATGCCAAACAGACGCGTGATCCCCGCGAGATTCGCCAGGTCGGAACGATCAGCGCCAACGGCGATGTCGTCGTGGGCGATTTGCTCGCTCAGGCCATGGAAAAAGTCGGTCATCAGGGCGTGATTACGGTCGAAGAAGCCAAGGGTATGGATACGGTTCTGGAAGTCGTCGAAGGTATGGAATTCGACCGCGGCTATCTGTCCCCCTATTTCGTTACGGATTCTGAGCGCATGACCTGCGTTCTGGATGATGCATACGTTCTGATCGTCGAAAAGAAGATCAGCTCGATGAAGGATATTCTTCCCGTTCTGGAAGATGTTCTGCGCAGCAACAAGCCGCTTCTGATCATTGCCGAGGACGTCGACAATGAAGCACTGGCGACGCTCGTCGTCAACCGTCTGCGCGGTACGCTCAAGGTTGCTGCCGTCAAGGCCCCCGGATTCGGCGATCGCCGCAAGGCCATGCTGCAGGATATTGCGGTACTGACCGGTGGTCAGGTCATCAGCGAGGATCTCGGCATGAAACTCGAGGACACGAAACTCGCTCAGCTTGGTTCTGCACGTCAGATAACGATTTCGAAGGATTCCACCGTGATCGTCGATGGCCGCGGCAAATCGGAAGATATTCAGGCGCGCTGTGCTCAGATTAAGAAACAGGCCGAAGATGCCAAGAGCGATTTCGACCGCGAAAAACTTCAGGAACGTTTGGCCAAACTCAGCGGCGGTGTTGCCGTCATCAAGATCGGTGCTGCGACTGAAGCTGAAATGAAAGAGCGCAAGGATCGTGTGGATGATGCCCTTCATGCGACGCGTGCTGCGTTCGAGGAAGGCGTGATTCCCGGCGGCGGAACGGCCTATCTTCGTGCCATAAAATCACTGGATGATGTCAAATGTTCGGAAGCTGAGCAGTTCGGCGTCGGCATTCTGCGCCGTGCCCTCGAGGAACCGGCCCGTCAGATTGCTCACAATGCCGGTGTCGAACCGAGCGTCGTCATCAACAAGGTCCTCGAAAATGATAAGTTTACATTTGGATATAATGCAGCCAGAGATACTTATACGGATTTGATTGCCGACGGCATCCTCGATCCTGCCAAGGTTGCGCGCGTTGCATTGCAGAATGCGGCTTCTGTTGCGGGACTTCTGCTGACGACCGAAGCCATCATCGTCGAAAAGAAGAAAGAAGAGAAGAAGTGCGGCTGCGGCTGCGGTCACTGTGACTGCGACGAATAATCATTTGTATTGATATGGGGTTGGGCTTTTGGCCGAAGGCCAATACGCCCAACATGAACGCCGCTATGGCTCGCCATACGCGGCGTTTTTTTATATATTATTGAATAGCTTTAATGAGTTCACCGAGCAGCGGTTCGAATTTAACACCATACCAGTGTTTTGCATCGCCCTGGGTAAATTCGATACATCTTACGGTGTAATCCGCAGCAATTCTGGCAGAATCAAATACGGATTTTCCGCTCATCAGCGCACCGACGAAAGCGGATGCATAGACATCACCTGTTCCGTGGCATCCTTTTTCGATCTTTCGATGTTCGTAATAGGACAGTTTGTCATTCTGCCAGACGACGACACCGGTTTTATCCGGAGAATAGCCTACGCCCGTCAATATGATGGTTTTGGAACCGGCCTGAGCCAGTTTTGCAACGAGCGATTCAATATATTGATGATCGTAGGTTTCGCGGTATTCCATATCCGTCAGGAAACAGGCTTCAGTAATATTCGGGAGGATCATGTCTGCCGAAAAAGCCAGTGTTTTCATTGCTTCAACATATTGAGCATCGAAAGCCGGGTAGAGTTTTCCATTATCTGCCATGGCCGGATCGATAATGCTGGGACAACCGGGTTTTACGAGGGTCTTGATGATGTGTTTGACGTATTCTATTTGTTTTGTACTGCCAAGATATCCGGTATATATCCCGTCAAAAAGTATATTTTCTTTTTGCCAGTGGGCCTCAATTCCCGGAATATCATCGGTCAGATCGCGAACGGTAAAGCCGGAAAATCCTGCCGTATGTGTCGAGAGTACTGCAGAAGGAATGATGGCCGTTTCGAGACCACAGGCCGATAATATCGGCAGTGCGACGGTTAATGAGCACTGACCTACACATGAAATATCCTGAATGGTCAATATCCTTTTATAGGACATTTGTAATCTCCTGAATCAAATAGTATTAATCCCCTGCAGGGGGATATGATTGACTGCCGGATTTTCCGGCAAAACGATAAAAGCTACGACATCTCAAGCATGCGCTCGATGGGGAGCACTGCGCGCTGCATGATTTCTTCCGGGAGCTGTATTTCCAGGCCCTTTCCGAGCAAAGCATCGTAGACGAGAGGCAATGTAATCCGCTTCATATTGGGGCACAGAATGGGATGTGGCAAACCATAGAAGCTGCGATCGGGGAACAGCGTTTTGAGGCGATATATCATGCCTTCTTCGGTGCCGATAATAAATGATTTGGCGCTGCTGTTTCGGACATACGTGATCATGCCTGCCGTCGAAAGTGCTGCATCGGCGATTTCGACGACCTCGGGTTTGCATTCGAGATGAACGATTACCGGGGAATCGGGATGCAGGACCTTTGCCTGTTGGATATCGTTCGTCGAAATATGATTGTGGGTATGACAATAGCCATTCCAAAGCATCATGTGGATGCCGAGTTTTCGGTTGAGATTGGCGCCGAGATTCTGATCGGGCAGGAACATGATGGGACGATTCGTATCGAGTTTTGTGACGATTCTTTCAGCATTGCCCGAAGTTACGCAAATATCGACGAGGGCTTTCGTGGCTGCAGTCGTATTGACATAAGCTACAATATAAGCATCCGGGTTGTCGGCTTTCCAGGCACGCAGCGCATCAGCCTGGCACATTTCGGCCATGGGGCAGCCGGCATTGGCAGCCGGCATGATGACTCTGGCTTTTGGGGAGAGCAATTTTGCCGTTTCACCCATAAAACGCACACCACAGAAAACAATATTTGAGGCATCGCAGTCTTTTGCTTTTCGACTCAGTTCGAGGGAATCACCGCAGAAGTCCGCGATATCCTGAACGTCTGATTCGACATAATTATGAGCCAGAATAATGGTTTTGGTCTCTTTTTTGAGCCTGAGAATGTCGTCTTTGAGCATCTACGCCTCCACTGAATGGTATTTGTCAGGCTTTGAGCCTTGAGCAGAGAGAATGAAAAATTCCTGCTCAGGGTTCGGAGCCTACCAACAACATTGGCAGTGCAGTGTCAATGATTATTGTGTATCCGAATTATTGTGTATCTGAAATGTCATTATTGACCATGATGGAAACATAATTCTTAATCATGAGATCGCCCAGCCAGGATTCAATCAGATGCTGGCTTTCGGTCATGGCGATTTGTTCCCTGCACTGTTCGAGGGTTTTCTTCCAGGTTTCGGATTCTCCCATCGTAATTTCATCTGCACGGAGGATATGGTAGCCGGCGCTCGTGGTAATGAGCGGTGAAATTTCTCCCTTTTGGAGGGCAAACACGGGCGCAAAATCCTTGGAGAGATCGCCCGGTGAGAACGATCCCAAAACGCCGTCTCTTTCGGCGCTTCGACCGGTTGAATACTTTTTGACGTATTCGATGAAATTGTCGGGATGAGCTGCTGCGAGTTTCTGTATGCCTGAAGCGTATTGATTCATGGCATTATCGAGGCTGTTCCACCATACTTCATTGAGGACTTTTGCAGCGGGCGCAGAGAGTCCGGCGGAGCTGTCTTCGGCGAGTTCCGGAATGATGATTTGCCTCAGCGTAACGGTAATGCTGTTTTCGGCATCGGGAGCTTTTTCCTGGGCGCATGCGATGACATCGGCTTCGGATGGCGATACCTGACCTGCCAGTTCACTTCTGATAACGAACTGAGCCTCGATTTCATTGCGGATATAGGCACGGTAGGCGCTCCATTCAATACCTTCCGAAGCCATCATGGCTTTATATGCCTCTTCGCCCTGGCCGGATTTGCTGTACATTTCCTGGAGCTGCATATCGACTTCGCGATCACCGACGTTGATATTATTCTTTTTTGCCTGGCGGTTGATCAATCGCGTCTGCACGAGTTCTTTGACGAGTTCCTCCATATCCTGCTCGTGCGTGGCAGAGTCGTCAATATCGCGGATATCCTTGCCTTTGACTGCGTAACGCAGCACGCCTTCGTGCCGGATGTCATTGAGTGTAATGATTTCATCGCCGGCGACGGCGGCAATGCGTTCTATGGTTTCGGCTTGTGCCAGAGAGGGCAGTGCAATTGCCAGGAACAAACCAGACAGACATAATGGATTAAAGAAACGTTTCATCTCATTCCCTGAAGAAATTCCGGAGAAAAACTCTCCAAAAACTCTCTTACTATCCAAGCACGCTGATTTAATCAAGGTTTTATTGCGCTACCTGAGGAAGTCTCTGTTCCATCTTGAAGAACAACGCATTTTCTGTCGTTTGTGGTTGGGAAGCTGTTCTTTTCTATGGACCCAAATGTGAGAATTAAGCTGGCATGGTATTTGCGGTGGTGCATTCCGGTTGTCTGAAGCCGGCAACAAAGGATTATATGATATGGAGACAGGGATATGAAAAAAGCATCATCATTCTTTATTATTGTTACTCTGGTTATGGGATGCATGGGCTATGCCGCTACAGGTTTTGCTCAGGAGCCCTGGGAAGGCTATCATGCTGCGCCGGGCGCACCTCCCGGATATGATCCTTACTTATATTATCCTTCGCGGCACAACGATGATGCCGGTAATCGGGGCAGAGTCATAAATCAAAGAAACAGAGCTGTCGTTGCACATCTGGATGATGTTTCTGCCCGGACTGACAGAGAAAATGGATTGAATGACAGTTCACGAAGGGTGTCGAAATACAATGTGGACTTTTACGATAATGTTGACGGCAATCATTGGGAAGATAACGGTGAAAGCATAAGCGGAGAGTATTATCAGTATCTTGAAGAACTGATGACGTTTATTGAGAATGATCAGTCTGTTTCCGGTAATGAAGAACAGGCAGCTGCCGAAATGGATAGAGCGACGGAACGAGCCGAACGCAGATCTGTACGTCAGGTACGCAATCGTCATGTCATCAGAACAGAGCATCAGTCTTTTCGCAGTCGTTCCGGAACATTGTCAAAATTCAATGTGGATAGTTATGAAAATAATGACAGTAAACCTGTTGCTGTTGATGAGAATTATTTTCAGAACCTTGAGAATGTATTGAATATTGCCGAAAGCATCAACACCGGTTCGGATGATGACGAAAATACTGCTGCAGAATATGATGAATCAGCAAATGAGCCGGCAAGACAAATTGCAAACGATAATGACGATAATACCAGCTATAACCATAATTCCGTTAATTATTCGCTACCAAGCATTTACTCATTGCTTACCGCAGATGAAAAGAGCGTTTATGATGCTATATACCCTGGTGCCAGTGAAGCAAAAAAAGAAATAATGATGTCTGGCCTGTTTGAGAGACAGGTGATTAGAAATGCCGTTTATGCATTGATGCAGGATCATCCTGAGTTTATGTGGATCGATGGCAGTTATACATATACGCATTATGAAAATCGGAACATGACGAAAATCGAATTGGAATATAATGCTTTTGCATCAGATCCGGCAAAATACAAAAAAGAAATGGAGGATGCTGCAGCTGTCCTGATATCTGAGGCCCGAAAATACAAAACGCCGGAAGCCATGGAAAGATACTTGTTTGAGCAGCTTAAGACCAATACAGATTACGTCCATAGTGATTATGATCAGACGGCATATGCCGCATTGGTATGGCGTATGAGCGTGTGCACAGGCAGTGCCATGGCATTAAAATATCTATTGAATCAGGTTGGCATTCCCAGTTTTGTCGTTTCGTCAGATGATCATGCATGGAATATCGTACAGATCAATGGCCAATGGTATTATGCGGATGCCGCGGCTTATGGGACTCGAAAGGGCAGGGATAATGCCGTAAAGAATGGCAATATATTTGATCGTTTTAACGTGACCAGCAGGGAGTATTCCGAAACTCCCAAATGGGATAAATTTCCCAATGATCGACTGCCCAGGGTCAGGTAATTCCAATGGGGAAGGGGGACGTCCTGTTGATTGGTATTGTTTTGGGCTATGTTATACGAGAGTGGATACTTTGTTCGCCACTATTTGCAATTCCTGGCTTGGAGCTTGGAGCATTGAAAGCATTCTCAAAGCTCAGAGCTCAAAGCTCAGGGTAATGAAAGACATATTTGGGGGAACACAGAACACACTGTGGTTAAATGCAGCCTTATTTAATTATCACCGGTGGCATCACACGATTCATCCTTTTGGACATAGTAATTGCCATCCTTAAATTTTGTGCAAATGAGAATACGGTGTTTATCGCCGCACAATGTTGTTCCGGGGATCGAGCAGGGGGCCAGACCGCAGCCGGTATCGGTGTCACAACTGTCTGAGCACAAATCGTAATTCGCAAAATGCCAGCGATAAATCCCGTCATCAGCCATGGAACAGACAGTGGTCGCATGGGCATAATAGAGGTCAGTGCCTTTATAATCAAAATCAAGATAGGTACACTCATCGTATGACGTATCGCCCGCAGATATATCACAGTGGTGCCGAACGCCCAACGCATCATCACATCCTGCAACGATTCTGGCATCATCATTAAAAATGACACATTTGAAGCGGTTGTCGGGATCATTCCATGTTCCCTCTTCAATAGAACGGGAATAATATTTATCACAATCCACGTATATCAGATGTTCAATACCTGTTCCGCCACAGTAGACCATCGTATTGCCTTCGCAATATTCGTCGAATGTTTTTGAATCGCAGGGTGTATCTGTTATTTCGACATAATCCGGAATTTCGGGGTCTTCGACGATGGGGTCATCCGGATCTTCGACGATGGGGTCATCCGGATCTTCGACGATGGGATCATCCGGATCTTCGACGATGGGATCATCCGGATCTTCGACGATGGGATCATCCGGATCTTCGACAGGAGGCTTAATGTTCGGAGGTTCAACAACCGGAGGTTCAACAATCGGAGGTTCGACAACAGGGTCGTGACTCTCGTTGATCTGGACAGCGTGTACGGCCATTTGATCACATCCGGCAAGAAGCATGAAAACAATGAATATGCTGCAGCTGTGAATATGCTTCATCTTATATCCTTTAAAAAGGCAGAAAGCGCGCTCTTTCTTTGTTGCAATACATTCAACAAGACGAAAAAACTGTCTGGTTTCGTGCTGGAAAGGTTTGAGTAAAACTATCACGGGGCGTTGCGGGGGGCCCGAGACTCGTACCGTCCAGTGGACGGTGCGAATCGCAGAGCCCAGTGAGCAACGGCCAGTCACGAGCCGGAGCGCCGACAGGCGCGGGAGACGAAGTGAATGGCCCTTTGCGAACTGAGGCGGGTTGTTTGGATTATGTAAAGCGGGGCGTTGCGGGCACTCCCGCATAGGGGGGGCCGAGATGAGCACCGTCCTGTGAACGGTGCGAATCGCAGAGCCCAATGAGCAAATAAAACCTGCGAGTTGATGCGCCGACAGGCGCATGGAAACGAAGCAGGTTTTATATTGCGAATTGAGGAAGCGCGTATTTGCTTGCAAATAGCGCCGTGGGGGGAGTTGCCCCCCATACAAAAAAACAATTATTCAGAGATTCCCTGGCTCTAAGCTATGAGCAACACAGTAGCTGTACATAGCCAAGAATTAATCCCAATAGTTCAGAGATTCCCTAAAAATGGATCACGCGCTGTTCGGCGCCGAAGGTATCGAATGTTGCTGTGACGTTGATGAGTTTATAAACGACAGTATTGCCATCGCCGGGCTGATACATCTTTTTGAGATCGGGGTAGGCATCGAGCATGTGCGTCTGGGCTTCGATTCTGTCATCGGCAACAGCAGTTGCAGACAGTCTAAGCCAGCGTTCACCATCAAAAGTACATAATTCGATTTTTCCGTTTTCGTCCATTTGATGGGAGACGTTCTTTTTGCGGCCGGTTTGAATATACAGATTGCCTTCGAATAATTCGATAGTCCCGAAGGGACGTACGCGAGGCTGATCTTTTTCGACGGTAGCGAGGTAATAGGTTTTTTGTTTTTTGATGAAATCAAAAACTTCTTTCTGGCCTTCGAGATCGCGTTCTGCTTCCGGTGTTTCTGCAACAGCAGGGGCTGGGACTTCGGCTTTTTCGGGAGCAGGTGCTTCGGGAACAGCGGCTTCGGGAGCCGGAGCTTCGGCACATGCTGCAGCCGGGCAGTCACAGGCGGGGCATTGAGGCTCTTCGCATTTGCATCCCGTCATGGTCATCAGAACCACAATAAATACTATGCTCAATTCACGCTTAATCATTCGTTAAAGTCCTCATATTTCTGATGGGGTAAGGTTAAATCCGTTGTCTTTTCGACAATGGATCTGATTTCAGTATATACTCATGTGAGCCTACCATTGTATACGTTCTTTCACAAATTCAAATGGGAACTCCACCTGAACAACGTCTCCGCCTTTTGGAGACGGGAATCTCCAATACTTGATGGAATTGGTGATACATTTTTCCATGTTTTTATTCTTGATGGCGGATTCCTTGATGAAAGCTTTTGTAACGTCCCCCTGAGGCGTGATGATCCACATTACGGTGATACGGCCAGCAAGATTTTTAGTTTTAAGGAGTTCTTTTTCATAGCAGGCACGAAGTTCACCACTGTGTTGGCGAACCACCTTTTGAATAATGCGTTTATCCAAACTGCCGTTGACTTTTGGGGGAAGCATTTTGAATCTGGGAACTATGCCCCTGGTTCTCAGTGCATTTGTCGTTCGCATCTGTTCTTCATAAAATCTTAACCTTTCTTCTTCGTATCTTTGTTCCTCCACAATTCGATTCTGATCTTCCTCAAGTTGTTTCTGCGATTGTTTTTCATATTGTCTCTGCTGTTCCTCATAATGCAATTGCTGGTTTCCAAAACCTTTCTGATTCACAGAAAAAGAGGAGAGCAATTGAACCATACCCAGGAAGTCTGTACGGTCGGGATCTGACTGAACGCTTTTGAGGTTACTCAGTATCTGATATGCGCTTTCGTAAGAGGATGTGCCCTTAAATTCAGAGTCATTGAGCAGCATTCCGACTTCGGCAACAGCACCGGCAAATTGTATGTTTTCGGACATCTGGGAACTGACTTGATCGGAAACCGGGATTTTTATTTCCTGAGCGCTGGCTTTATTTGGCAATTTATAACGGGCTGTAAGGACTGCAAGCGCATCATTTGGAATGGATTCGGTTCCTGGATTCGGGCTGTCTGTCTCAGCCACATTGATTTCGGTTCCGGCGGGAACAATTTCATAAAGCACGGTCATCTGATGATTGGAACTGAGTTCGCCGCTGTCCTTTCGGGGCGCGTTGGGTTCATCAGGAACATCTTTGTCTGTTTTGTGGCTTTCATAACCGATAAGTCGATATTCCTTGGCTTTTTTGGGGTTAAACTCAATCTGAAATGCAGCATCCTTTGCCGTCAGCAATTGTACTGAATCGCGGTCATTGATGAAGGAGCGCACGGCGTCTTCCGGCGAATCAATATAATGGTAACTGCCGTTTCCACTGTCGGCCAGTTCTTTCAGCCGCCTGTCTCTGAGATGCGTGAATCCGAATTCCCAGATCGACAGAGAAACGCCATTACTGCATTTTTTGCTGACGAATGCATTGAGTTCTTTTTCGTCCGAAATACCGACATTGAGGTCGCCATCCGTTACCAGAATGATGCGATTGTTTCCGCCTTTTACAAAATGTCTGGCGGCTTCCTGATAAGCCATCTTCAGGCCACTCTTACCATTCACATAGCCATAGGGATTGATCGAAATCAGAGCATCCTCAATTTTAGTCTTATTCAGAACGGGATTTGCTCCGCTTAGAATGACACTTTCACCGCCTGCGTATGTGACAATCGAGACCGTATCAGCTTGAGTCAGCGTTGAAAGAGATTCCTGAATGGAACGTCTAAGAAGCGACAGCTTGTCCCGATCACTCATCGAACCCGAAATGTCGACTAAATAAACAATATTGGAACGAGGAACTTTAGGTGATTTGGCTGTCTGCATACCGATGAGCAGCAGCTGAGTATTGCTGTTCCATGGCGTAGTAACGAGTTCGGTCGTAAAAGCAAACGGCGCATTGTCCTCTGGCTCAGGATAGTTATACCTGAAGTAATTGATCAGCATTTCGGTGCGCAGAAGCTGCCGATTGGGCATCGCTCGCTTTTTTTGGATATAGTAACGGAAAATACTGTAAGCTTCGGTGTCAGGATTTACATCCAAAACAGAAATCGGTGAGCTGAGAACATTTCTAAACTCCGGTTTCTCCAAACCCGGTTCTCCAATGTAATAATTGGTGAAATCGGGCTTATAATTGTTTGCTTCCTGAGATTTCGGGGCTGCATCATCAGCACTGTTCGCGTCTGAATTCTGAACCTGATTTGTCGGATTCTGCGCACCGTTTCCCGCATTCCTTGCTTCGCTGCCCTGAACCTGATTTACCGGATTCTGCGCACCGTTTCCCGCATTTACTGCTTCGTCTGCGGATTCAGGAATCGGAGATTCTGTCTGGGATGGAGCAGGGGACTGCTCGTCATTTTGCTTATTGTCACATCCGAAAAACGGCAGGGACATAACTGCGGCGAGTGCAATTGTAATCAGATTTTTGTGATGTAATGTCATGGCATCCTCCTGGTGATGTGCATGCAATGCCGGTGGTGTTGTATGCCATTGTCACCCGGAGGTATTATGCCTGCTTATTTGTAACTCAGGGTATAATCCGTGTTGTAGGTGGAAAGACGTATGACACCATCGGAGAGAATAAAGTAATCCGGTCCGCTTCGGAGGGGAATCTTATCGATAACTGCGCCTGTGTTACGATCGAGAGTATAGACGAAATCCGGTTCATCTGTAAAGCCATAACCGCAGATAATGGTGTCGTCGATAATCAGGAAGTTTTGGGCATTGCATACGAGCGTCTTGCTTCGCCACAGAACATTTCCCTCGAGATCCATAGCGATGATGAATGCCGTATTGGGATTCATTTTTGAATAGGTTCTGTGGGCAATCGAAACGTACAGTGTATCGTCTTTGACTACGGCATAGTGGATGAATGGTCGGGTAAAAACTACGTCATTCTCGGCATTGGCAAAGGCCGAAAAATCATATTGGGCCACGGAACCGTCCGGAGCACCCAGCATAAGGATATTGTACTGATACTCATACGGCATACTCCTTGCCTTTCCCTCGAATGCATAGCCGTCTTCGACGCGATTCAGCTCAGGTTTCTCAAACTGATTGTCTTCGAGCCACTTATCGGTATCCAGCCATTCGGAGGATTTCTTGTGTTTGACCTTCAGTTTGGCGTGTTTTTCAGCCTTCTGAAGTCCATCTTTAGCAAATTCATGATTAAATATTTCGTGGATGGCGACTATTCGTTCTTTGATCGGTGCCGCCTCGGTCGGTGCCGCATTCTGTGCGTCCGGATCTGCATTTGCCGGAGCATTTTCTGCATCCGGCGCATCCGGTGCTTCGGGGGCCGGAGCATCGGCTGGTGCAGCATCTTTCGGGTTCTGGGTTTCGGGTGTTGGGGCCGGCTGTTCGGCATTCGTATCTGCAGGTGCATCTTTCGCTGTTGCGGCAGGGGCTTCTGCAGGCGTCGGAGTTTCTCCTTCGGACTGGAATTTTTCGAGCAGGTGGCACGAAGTCAGGATGAATGGCAGGGCAAATAATACCGGAAAGAGTTTTTTCATAGTTTTCACGATGGGATGAGTGGACTCAGAATTACAATCTTCAACTTGCGAACTGAGGCGGGTTGTTTGGATTATGTAAAGCGGGGCGTTGCGGGGGCCGAGATTTGCACCGTCCGGTGAACGGTGCGAATCGCAGAGCCCAGTGAGCAACGGCCAGTCACGAGCCGGAGCGCCGATAGGCGCGTGAGACGAAGTGAATGGCCCATTGCGAACTGAGGCGCATTGTATCGCGCTTTGCAGCGCGGGTGCTTTTTCTTGTACGCTTCGCGGCAGGGGGTGTTCGATTGTGAACCCCCCCTACAACCCCCGCACGCTTCTTTTGGCAATTGTAGTTGCGGGTCGAATGTCCATCCATGGACATGCCTCCCTCGCCTCTCGCCGCCGTCCATGGCGGCGCAGTGATTGTGATGAATACCAATCATGGCTATTCGGAATCATTGCAATAACAGG
>JAFRYG010000060.1 GCA_017441205.1 Pseudomonadota bacterium | reverse complement strand
CGAAGCTTATCGCAGTCTGCTACGTCTTTCATCGCCTCTCAGCGCCAAGGCATCCACCGTGTGCCCTTTATAGCTTATCCATTCCATCCCACTCCTTCGGAGCAGAATCTTTTTTGGATTCACCAGAAAGTCGAATCATTAACGCGGCGTTAATGACTCAGGCACTTGATTTCATTCGAATGAATTCTCATTCATTCGCCCATTTCTCTCTATCGCTTTCTTCTCTTCTGTTTTCAATTCTCAACCGATTCCCAATCGGAACCCGTCGAACGAGGCGGCCTTATACGCGCTGCAGTTCTTTCTGTCAAATTCTTTTTTTTAAAAAATTAAATCCCGGCATTTTAACTGCCGGGATTCGTGAAAATGCTCTGCTGCACGATGTGCAGCAGCGGATATTAGTGGAAATAAACGAGCTGTGAATTGGTTGTATAGCCGTCAACCTTAATGGCCGAACCATTCCACGCACCATTTCGGACCGAACCATCGCCCGGATCGTGAATGATATAGGTACCATCGGATTTCCGCCCCGCAACACAGACGTAGTGACCGCCGCCTTTAACGCAGATAACGACGGGACGTCCTTCATCCAGGTTGCTGTCGATCGTCGACTTGTTCTGAGTCGTACTCGTTGCAGTCTTACCAATATAACCGGCAGCGACACCCCACACAAGCAAGTCACCATAATAGCCACCATGCGTATCCAGATACTGGTCGAGCTCATCCGGCTGAATGACGCGGCCAGCAATTTTGCTCAGGCACATGGCCGTCGAACACATGGCACAACCGGCGCTCTTGATCGTATTGCCGCCAGTCCCCAGTCCTCTGCTGCCCCAGCGAGGATCGCCCTGGCAGAACAACGGTACACCATCTGTCGAAACATCCGTGCTCGCATTGGGATCATAATCGGTGACGAAATCACCGCAAATCCAGCCTTCCTTGCCCTGGTAATCGATCTTGTACCAGCCGTTCTGTTCATCCGTAACCGTCACGACCGCGCCATATCCCAGACCACCAAGAACAGTAGAACCAGGTGCAGGCGTCCCGCCATTGCCGGGAACATCGCGAACATTCAAACCGATATCCGCAGTTACCTTGACCTGATGCGATTCATACGGCGGCTTCGGCGGCTCCGGCGTCTTGTAATCCGTGTACTTTTTCGAAATCCAGCCAAAGCCGGAACCGTACTGGATCTTCAGCCAGCCGTCTTTTTCTTCAAAAACCTGAAAGCTCTTTCCATTCGTCAGTCCGCCGATGCGATCGAAATTCGTTCCCGCACCATTGCGGACGTTGAGTGAACTGCAGGTCACTTTTCCCGATCCAATCGGATCATCCTGTTTCTGGATATTGCCATCCGAAGAATCATTCGATGTCGTCCGTTTGCGGGACGCTGCCAGCTGGGATGCAATCAGCCTCGAGGCATTTGCCCGTCGGGCTGCCGTCATCAGTTTTCCCAATCTCTTTGATTTGGTATCCATGATCATTCTCCTTTTAAAAAAGTTCACATCACACACTTCAACCACTATGGTACATTATGACAGAAAAATCACTTTTCGGGGTGATTTTATTTTTCAGTATGATTTTTTCCTCATCCAAATCAGCAGATTCCATCACGACTGCGAATGTGGTGCTCCTCCGGGGCGTGCCTGATTTTTATTATGCATTAACCCAATAATTATCTGTACGGACGTGTCGCGACACGTCTCTAACAACAATTCATAACGCATTACGAATTAACCCAATAATTATCTGTACAGACGTGCGAACCGCACATCTCAAACAAAAACTACGCATTGCGCATTACGCCTTACCAACTTCCACAATGCCAGATCTAGCATTCGTCCCTATTTCATCAGAATTGCCCCAAAACTGGAAAACGCTTCACACCGGCGCGAATCATTTGCTCGCCGTCGATGAATCCTCAGGTTCCCAGCCTCACGGGTTTCTCTGTCAGCCCCCGTTTGTCATTGCCGTCCTTTCGCAATCGGCAGCCCCCGACGACATCCTTCGCGCCATCGGACATCATCGCATCCATTTTATAGAACATATCGGCGTGACCGCCGGTATCATCTGGAACACGCAAACCGACGAATTCTGCATATTCCGCGACCCCTTCGGATTCATCCCGTGGATGGGAATGCCGCAAAACTCCGGATTCACAACATCCCCGAATTTGCAGTCGCAGAAATGCCGCGGACTTGCCCTGAATCGCGCATGGCTCGACAGATTCCTCGAATTCCGCGACACGACCTCCCGCGATGACCTGTTTCATGGCACATCCAGAATTCGTCCGGGGGAAATGCTCTTTTTGACGCGAAGTACGCCGGAATCCTTTCTCGACGGCATTGCCGCCGGAATTCCGCATAACAGCACGACGCCGGCACATCCGGAATACAGGGATATCTGGTCACGCCGCAGCTACACGCAGTTCCGCGCAAGCCGCGATGAACTGACCGAGTCACTTCGAAAACATATCATTTCTGCAGCATCCCGCATTCCCTGCAGCAGTCCCTGTTTTACCCTGTCCGGCGGACTGGATTCTTCCGGTGTTCTGGCCGGATGGATGCAAAACCGGACCGGCATCTTCGATGCCGTCTCACTCATATCCAGGCAGCATCCCTCATGCGATGAGTCCCGTGAGCTCGATATTCTCGAAAAAAACTTTTCCATACGCCTTCACCGCATCGTCATGGATGACGCATGGCCGCTCTCTGAACCCGATTTGTACCGGGTATCCGGCGCATACGGTCCTCTGTGTTCCCCGGGCATCGAAAGCTCTCTGGCGGCCTACCGCGCCATCGAAGCCGAACTCGGCCCCCGCACGATCATTACCGGATTCGGCGGAAACTACATCGTCAAAGTCCGCACCGAAGCCCTCTGGCGCAGCCTCATTCATCACGCCGATTTTCGCGGCATGCACGCAGAACTGCAGGCCATGACCCGACCTCAGCTGCTCTACCTGCTCAAGAGAATCATCGGAAACCTCGCTGACGGCAAAATACGCCGGTTCATGAGACAATTCCGAAACCAGCAGCGAACCGGCATCCATCCGGATTCCCCCAGAACCTGGCTGGATCCCTGTTTTACTGCGCAGTTCCCGCCGGAACGCACCGATCCCGTCTTTTTCTGCACACACACACAGGAACGCGCATGGATCCCCCTGACCTGGGATTGGGAATTCTCAGTGCGCGCCATGGACCTACTCGCCAGACAAACAAAACACAGGTTTTACGATCCGCTCTTCGATCTGGAACTGTACGACTTCTGCGCCCAAATCCCGCCGCAGCTCTTTTTGTACGCCGGCGACTACCGCACCATCTACCGCGAAGCACTCGCGCCGATTCTGCCCGATGAAATCATTCATCATCCCAAGTGCCAGTCGTTCGACGACCTGATGCACGAAGGCATGGCAAAGCGCGCCAGACCGGAAATCCTGCGTGCCATCGAATCATTCACCATACCGGACATCCTGGAACGCAATCACCTGAAACAGGCATTCGACCGGTACTGCCGGGATGCAGCCGGCGACGGCCCCGACTATCCGCTCATCCATCTGTGGCGTTCCCTGAGTCTGTGCCTCTGGGACACCCCAAAAGAACAGCCGCGCGTATGCCAATAGCGCGGCTCGCGGGGCGTAACGAAGCCACCGGCGCAGTTAGCCGCGCAAAAAAAGCCCCAAAACCTTGATTCATACGTCTGCATAGCGTAGAAAACCCGCATTTTGGCAACCCCGTCAGGGCTTGCCGTTTATCTTCCATTTTAACAGGATTTTACCATGCAATCAGGTCTGATTCAAAAGCTCAGTCCGGGCCTCAAAGGCGCACAGCGCCGATATCTGCGGGGACTCGCCCATGCCCTCAAACCCATCGTTCAGGTCGGGCAGCAGGGCGTCACCGATATGGTCATTGCGCAGCTCAATACTGCACTGTTCGACCACGAACTCGTCAAAGTCAAGGTCAATAACACGTTCGACGGCGCCATCGAGGACGTCGCCATCGGACTGACCGAAGGCACACAGAGCGCATGTGTTCAGCAAATCGGCCACATTCTGCTCTTTTACAAGGCCAATCCCGATGAACCCGTCATTGACCTGAAACACTTCAAAGAGGCGTAAAAATGCTTCGTATATGTGTGGATGAACAATGGCCCAACGCGCGCCAGGTCGAACGCATCGCGGACATTATCCGACAGGGCGGACTCGTCGTCTATCCGACCGACACCATCTACGGTCTCGGCTGCGACATGATGCAGAAAAAATCCGTCGAGCGCGTCTATCAGATGAAGGGCAAGAACCGAAAACATCCGCTTTCATTCATCTGTCCGGATCTTAAAAACATCGCCAAATACGCCGTCGTCTCGAATGTCGCCTACCGCCTGATGAAGCGCATCCTGCCCGGAGCCTACACGATCATTCTGCCCGCATCGCGCGAGGCGCCGCGCCTCATGATCAGCAAATCCGCGACCGTCGGCATCCGAGTCCCTGCACATCCGGTCACCCAGATGCTCGTGGGCATGCTCGACAACCCCATCATCACGACTTCCGTGCCCTCTCCCGAGGACGTCCAGTTCAGCGATCCCCAGGAAATTGCCCGCCGTCTGCCATTCCTCGACGGCATCATCGACTGCGGCCTCATCGCCCCCGAGCCTTCGACGATTATCGATTTGACGACAGACACCCCGAAACTCATTCGTCAGGGCAAGGGTCCGCTCGACGCCATTCCCGAGCTCATCATAGAAGATGATTAATTTTGGCTCTGTTAAACAAGCGTGGATACGTGGATATAGGATGAGCTTATCGCTTCTTGCTTTTAGAAGTGGTCAGCAATTGCCCGATGATTTGGCAAGAACTCTGGCGATTGCTTAACATCCAGCTTCCGACTCATAACTTCCGACTTAAACCTATTCACGTTGGTTAAACATAGCCTTCATTTTTTTAGGGGGGGGGGGGGGGGGGG
>JAFRYG010000059.1 GCA_017441205.1 Pseudomonadota bacterium | reverse complement strand
CCCTGCAAGGTCAATACAGCTCGCATCGCTGGTTGCTAACTGAATTTTAGCATTAGCAATCCCCTGCTTATCTCCATCAACATAATATAAGCGGAAATCGTGTTTCTCATCCTGTACAAATTTCTGAATTTCGACCGATGCCGGCTCAAACGTCAGCGTGGGATCGCCCTTAATCTCAATACTGGGTTCGGGCCCCGAACCATCCTTGGCGACGGTGACGGTGAATTTTTTATCTATTTTGCCATTGTTGCCGTCTGCCGAAACCGTCACTTCTGCAGAGCAGTCGGCTTTCAGAGCCTTAACATCAATGCTGGCTTTGCCGGCATCATCTGTTTCCTTGCTGGGGGGAACGCCGACGCAGGTCGAATCGCTGTTGGTGATCGTCAGGGCACCATGTTTTACGCCATTTGCGCCTTTGCTGTAGGTAACATTTACGACTGCGCTATCTGAATCGCCGCCGGGAGCGCTCAGCGCAATATTGGTCTTGTCGAGCTGCAGGAAGAGCGCATCGGCACCGACTACGCTAACCGCGACGCTTTTGCTCTGACCATCGCTGGCCACCGTGATGTTTGCATTGCAGCCTTCACCGACAGCCGTCACGCTGACAGTGCCCTTTTTGTTGTCACCGAGGACGATCTTGGCATCCTTGACCGACACGCAGTTATTGTCGCTGGTGTTGATGCTGACTTCAGCATTGGCTTTGTATTCGACCTCGAACGAACCATCCGCACCCTTGACGAGCGTCAGAGTATTGGGATTCACGGTCAGGTTTATGGTTTCCTCCGGCTTTTGCTGTTCCGGAGCTGAATTTCCGCTGTCATCGGCGCAGCCCGTGTATGCGAAAGCACCCATCATTGCGCAAAGTGCAAAAATCAAACTCTTACGATTCTTCATATATGACCTCCATTGCGGCAATCTGCCTCTATGAAATTTCCGGAAGGAAAAATCCTTCCAAACAAAACTCACCACCTGCGTACACGGGCCTGTCCCCGCAAGACGCAAAACGATACACAAATTTAATATACACAACTTAATTCGCGTGTTCAATGATTCGGGGTATTTTTTCATTTTCTGCCACATGCCCCGAATCAGAGAACCTGAAATCACTTGATGAGTGATCGATCGTAATCCGCAGGCGGTTCGTACCCCAAAAGCATCATCGCAGTAGCTGCAATATTCGACAGACGTTTGGGCTCGACGGATTCATCGAGTTTCCAGTTCAATTTTCCTGTCGGATCGTACAGCCAGCAGGGAACGCGGTTCAGCGTATGACTCGTCAGAGGCACGGGGTTGCCGTCCGCATCGCGCACAAAATCGGCCTTCTTTTTATTGTACTGGTACATTTCGTCCGCATTGCCGTGATCTGCCGTAATGATGGCGACACCGCCAATTGCCTTAACTTTATCGAGCAGACGGCCCAGGGCGAGGTTGACGGATTCAATTGCAATGATGGTGGCTTCGAGATTGCCGGTGTGTCCGACCATATCCCCGTTGGCATAGTTGATGCGCACGAGATCATAATGATGGGCATCGAGTTCTGCGATCACGGCATCCGTCACTTCGGCACATTTCATCCACGGACGCTGCGAAAATTCGACGCGATCACTTTCGACTTCGATGTATTTTTCAAGCTTCTCATCGAAATACCCGGATCGGTTGCCATTCCAGAAGTAAGTGACGTGCCCGAATTTCTGCGTTTCAGCAGCGGCGAGCGTCTTCAGTCCGGTGGCACAGAGATATTCGCCCATCGTGCGATCGATGGCCGGCGGTGCAACCAGATAATGCGAAGGAATATGGGCATCCCCGTCGTATTCCATCATGCCGGCATAGCGCACATCCGGACGACGTACGCGATCGAACTTGTCAAAGCTGTCTGCATCGAATGCGCGCGAAATCTCAATTGCACGATCGCCGCGGAAATTGTACATGATCACCGAATCGCCATCCTGAATGGTTCCGGCAGGCTTGCCATTGCGCACGATGACGAACGGCGGCAGATTCTGATCCGAAATGCCATCTTCTTCGGCCCTGAACGTCTCGATCGCCTTGCGGGCACTTTCGAATTCTCTGGCCTGTCCCAGGACGTGGGCTTTCCATCCGCGTTCGACGATGCGCCAGTCAGCTTCGTAGCGATCCATCGTCGTGATCATGCGTCCGCCGCCGGATGCAATGCGATAATCGCGATTGCCTTTGGCATTGATTTCGGCCAGGACTTCCTCGATCTTATCAATATAAATGAGGCCGGTCGTAGCCCCCACATCGCGGCCATCCAAAAGGGCATGAACACAGACCGATTTGACGCCGGCTTTGTCCGCATGGCGAATCATCGAAATGAGATGATCGATGTGGGAATGCACGTTGCCATCGCTCAGCAGTCCCATAAAATGCAGCGTTTTGTTCTCATTGAGCGGTTTTTCCAGCAGCCATTTCCACGTATCTGTGCTGTAGAGACGCTCACTCTGGATGGCTTCCTCGACGAGCCTTGCACCCTGCGAAAACACCCGGCCTGCGCCCAGCGCATTGTGACCGACTTCGCTGTTGCCCATATCCGAATCACTCGGCATTCCCACATGGGTTCCGTGGGCAAATAAAAAGGTTTTCTGAGCGACTTTATCGAGCATGTCAAAGACAGGGGTACGCGCCATAAACACGGCATCGCTTTCGTCCTTTCGGCCTTCGCCGACGCCATCGAGAACGATAATAAAAACGGGACCTTCGGGACGGACGACATCGATTTTTTTCAACGGTTCAAGCATGAAATTCCTCACTTGTTGCAAAGGTATTGTGGCCGGGGATTAAAAAATGATTTTCATCCTCATGGCGGCGCACTAAATACGACACAGATTCGTTGTACGCAACGACCATTTTTATACAAATCATCAAATTCTCACAAAAACAGGTGAGTCAGGGTCAATGAAATACTTATTGCTTACCATTCTGACTGCAGCACTGCTGATACCCGGTACAGTCTGTGCCCAGGAATCCTATGCAGACGTCCGAATCACGACACCGCCGCACTGGTCCATGCAGGAAATGCAGACGTTTTCCGGCACAGTGCCTTCGAGGGCATGGGTTTACGCCAAAGGTGACGAAGAAGTCACCGTCTCCATTCTCGTCACCGAAGGCATCCTCCATGGCCTCGAAGGCCAGGACCCGACGACTCTGGTCAAGCTGTACACCGAAGCTTTCGCCGTGGGCTGGGGAGCCAAAATCAAAGGTGAACCCGAAGGAACCAAAGCTGCATTCTGCGGCGGTGAAGCCGGTTACAAACTCGAAGCTGCCTTTGGCGAAAAAACATTCGAATATTATGGATGTCTGATGCTGCAAAAAGACCACTCAAGAGTGGCCACCGCTGTCACCTGGGTTCCCCAGGGAACCTCGGAACAAATCCCGGCAAAACGCCTGATGACCTTTATCGAAGCCATCCGCCTGAACGATTCGCAGGATTAGCATTCACCATTAATCAAGTACAGACGTGTCACGACACGTCTCTAACACCTATCTATTTCGCATTACGAATTACGCATTACCCAATAATGCCTGTACTGACGTGCGGCCCGCACGTCTCCACACCCCCAACTCCCAACTCACAACTCCCAACTTTTAACCCCAGCCATTTGACATTAACAATGTGGTTTGGTATTAAAACGCCGTTTTTGGGAGGTTAAAGCCAGTTTTTTGGCTTTAGCCCGGGTTTATTGAATGGAGCAATCGAATGATGATAAAACAGCGCGTTCTCGCGTTTTTAGTTCTTGTAATGCTGGCTCTGATGAGCGGCTGCGGTCCGATCATGTCAACGAGTAATATTGAAGATGCCAAAGATGCTCTCGAAAAAGCGACTGCGCTCAATGCAGCCGAGCGTGCGCCTTATGAATATACGATGGCACAGGAATATTTGAGGAAAGCAGATGAGCTCTGGGGTTATTCCCAGTTTGGCTACAGCGCGGATTATGCCAAAAAAGCCATTGAAATGGCCAATGCAGCTGCAGAAAAAGCAGAAAAAGACCCTTGGCAGAATCCTCTCGTCGGCGAATAATTTTAATATAAACTGCGCATACTCAACGTACGCTTAATATTATAGAGATAGCACATGAAAATTACACATCAGAAATTTAATCGCGGCCTCATGGCATTGGCCGTTGCATCTGCCGCATTGCTGGCCATGAGCTGCGCGGATGGCGTTAAACTCTCAGCCATGCAGGAGCAGATTCATGCTCAGGCAGACGAAATTCATGATCGTGCCTACCGGTGCGCTCCCCGCGAACTGGCCCTTGCAAGTTCCCACGAAGAATTCGGCCGCATGGAACTGAGTTACGGCAATGGCCGCCGCGGCGAAGATCACATCACCTTTGCTGACGAAAAGATCCAGGAAGCTGACCAGAAAAGCCTCAGCACACGCTGCCTCGATCCCAAACTGCAGGATCGCGACAAGGACGGAATCATCGATTCTGAAGATAAATGTCCGGATACACCGGGCCTCAAAGCATATCAGGGCTGCCCCAATCCCGATCAGGATGCCGACGGCGTCTGTGATGCATGGGTTTCCGAGCTCGGCCTCGTCTCCCTGTTCTCGTGCAAAGGCGTGGATGCATGCCCGACAGACCCAGGTGAACTTGCCTACTCAGGCTGCAGCAATCCTGACCGCGATAGCGATCGCATCTGCGACCAGTGGGTCAAAACCGTTGGCCTCGAATCCCAGTTCGAACGTACCTGCAAAGGCTTCGATCTCTGCGAAGATGTTCCCGGTACCGAAGAATTCCAGGGTTGCCCCAATCCCGACAGCGATGGCGATACCGTCTGCGATCCCTGGGTCGCAGAAAAGAAACTTCAGACCAAATTCCCCAACTGCACCGGCTCCGACAAGTGCCCGTACGAAAAAGGTCTTGTCGAGGAAAATGGCTGCCCGCCTCCCCGCAAATACATCGTCGTTACAGATACCCAGATCGAACTCAAAGAGCAGTTCTTCTTCGCAACCGACAAAACAAAAGTCCTCGCCAAGAGCGAACCGCTTCTCGACGAAATTGCTACCGTCCTCAAGGAGAACCCGAGTATCCATATCTCCATCGAAGGCCATACCGACAGTTCCGGTAGGTACAAACACAATGTCAAGCTCTCGAAGGGCCGTGCCGAAAGCGTCATGAAAGAACTCATCAAACGCGGCATCGCAAAGGATCGTATGACATTTGCCGGCTTCGGTCCCGACAAACCCATCGATACCAACGATACGCCGGAAGGACGCGCCAACAACCGCCGCGTCGAACTCCGCATCACGCAGCGATAAACCAAAACGTATCCTCAGAATGTGTGCACCAAGCACACGTTCAGGGATTAAATTCACTGTTTCTGCGTGACAGACAAGACGCTTTTGGTTAATATATAAGCCCTGTTTCCTATTCGTTGTGGAAACAGGGCTTTTTTCAGATCTTCGAGGTTTCTTATGAGTGCACGTCCGCATTTTATAGCCAGACTGAGTTTTCTTCTCTTCCTGCTGGCATTTTCCCTGATGCCCTTCACCAGCGCATTTGCCCAGAATACATCCCTCTCGCAGGCCGTCAGCCTTTCCAAATCCGCAATGGAAGACTACGACTTCCTGGAGCTCGAATCCGCAGATACTAAACTCATCCAGGCCGTACAGATTATCGAAAATCTCGGCGTCACGGATCCCAGTGTCGCAAATATCTATATCGCACAGGGTATCGTCAGTTACGGCCGTTTTAAGGATTCCGCGCCTGCCATCGCCGATGAACGCGCATTTTCCGCTTTCCTCAAAGCGCTCACGCTCAATGAGGAAATCACAATCCCAAGTGACTATCGTTCAGAAGAAGTCGAATCCATTTTTGAACGCGCCAAGGCAACGATCGAAGCAGCCCCGCCTTCATCCGCAATTGCGCTGAGTGCTGTCAAACCTTCCATCGAACATACCCCCGTCACGACGACACACCGCTGCTCCGCTCTCGAACTGCGCGCCAACGTTCCTGCTCACCCCGATATCTATAGAGTCTATCTCTACTACGCAGTGGATCAGCAGCGCGGATACACAACCGTCGAAATGCATCCGACGCTCGAAGCTTCCGACGTGCTGACAGCTACAATTCCAGCCCTCGAAATTCAGGGCAACAAGATTCAGTATTATATGGAAGCCCAGAACCGCCTCGGCGAAGTCGTCGCAAACGTTGCCAACGCGCCGCTCCCCCTGACGATCGAAATGACCGGCGAATGTGATGGACTTTCCAAATCCGATATCGCACAATCCTACGGCGATCCCCTGTTCCAGCTCTCCATCCTCGCGGGTACGGGCCTCGGCGTCGTCAGCGGAAACGTCGAAAACTGCCTCGCTCCTGCCGGCGGCGGTGAATGCAACGCCTCCACCCAGGGTTCACAGCTCGTTTCCGTCAAAACCGGAATGGCCAGCCTGCCCTTCCATCTGCGGGGAAGTGCCATCTTCAACCTGCCCAAGCACTTCCAGGTCGGTCTGTACGTCCGTGGGCAGATCATCAATATCGTCAGTAAAACGCTGTCCAAAAACGCCAAGGATAACATCGATACCCCCGAAATCTACAACATCATGCTCGGTGCTGTCGTTCGTTACCTCGCCCTTCATGAACAGCCCTATCGCTTGTACGTCGGCCTCGAAATCGGTTGGGGCGGTGCCAATGCCTCTGTTCCACTCCACGAAAAATTCAACAATTTCGTCGACATCTACCTCTACAAAGGACCGGTTCATGTCGCCCCCGAAATCGGTTTCCTCTGGTCCTTCCACAAAAACGTAGGTATGGCCTTCGAACTGGCTGTTCCCATCCACTTCCCCGACAAGCCAAGCGCTCATTTCGATTTGTCTGTGGGACCTTTCTTCCAGTTCTAAATCGTCCTCTGTACAATCGCGGCTTCGGTCGCGATTTTTTTATTCTTTTTCCATGGCTATCGTGCTAACGCCCGATACGCCATGGGCGCGCCGCTATTGCCTGCGGCAATACGCCCGCGCAATCTTCGGCCTTTGCACACCCACAAATCATTCCACAGCCACTGCTGATGAATACCCCAATTCCTTTTTCAGAACGTTACCGAATTCTCTCCCTCATCGGCCACGGAGGCATGGGTGAAGTCTCAAAAGCATGGGACAACGCACTCAATCGCGAAGTTGCGATCAAACTCATTCATCAGGATACCGGCTCCGATCCGCGCATTCGCAAATGCTTCTATCAGGAAGCAAGGGCTTTCGCTCTGCTCCGGCACCCGCATATCCTCAGGCTCTTCGATTACGGCATGACGGATACCGGTCAGCTCTATATCTCCATGGAGCTCGTACACGGTTTTTCCCTCCACAAACTCAAATCCGCAAACCTCTCCCTCAATACCGTCATCGAACTCATCACACAAATTCTCGAAGCCCTGGCGCTTGCACACGCCCGAGGACTCATTCATCTCGATATCAAAGCCGAAAATGTCCTCGTCACGATGTCTCACAACCAGCTGTGGACTAAAATTGCCGATTTTGGCCTTGCATCCCTTCCCCTGGATATGACCACACCGCTGAATACCGGTTTTGGAACCCCCGCCTACATGGCCCCGGAACAAATCCTCAACCAGGTATCACTCATCGGTCCATGCTCGGATATTTATGCAGCTGGAATTATTCTGTACGAAGCCCTGACTGGTCATCTGCCATTTGATGAAGCCAACGCATTCCAAACACTCAGGGCACAAATCAATTCTCCGATTCCCCCGATTGTCTGGCGCGATCGTTTCGATTCCCAACCAAACGATATTAAGGAGGAACTCACTGCCATCGTATACAAAGCACTGAACAAAAAGCCCTGGGAACGCTTTCTTTCTGCAAATGAATTCAAATGCGCGCTGAATAACATCCGAATTCTGAATGATGAACAGCAGCCGGATCCCATCATCGAACAAATCCGGCAGGAAGCAGATCAAAACATGTCAGTTTCCGGAATCCAGGACGTTCCCGATGATGACATCAATGATAAAATTCGCGCAATCAAAGCAGCTCAGGACTCCGGATTGCGCTGGGTTCCCGACAAACATTCCAGTGACAGCCGGGCCCCGAATTACCATGAGCCCGAAAAACTCAGTGAATCTCTTGAAACATTCTACATTATTGAGAACGAAAAACTGAAGCCTGACTCGGCCAGATTTATTTCAAAACTCGCCAGAACAAAGGAATACTCCACGCTCAGCAAGGATGCAGACAGAGCCCTGACAGGACATGGCATTCAAAGAATTATCTGCGGTGGATTCGGCATCGGCAAAACCAAACTCATTAAATATCTCTCCGAGAATTACCTTGCCGATAAATTCAGAGCCATTACATGCATATCCAATCAGTATCACCCCATTTCCAAAAAACGGCTCACTCCGAACGAAGTATCCGCCAGCATCTTCCTGAACCTCATTCAGCAGCTGCTCAAAATTCTCAGTGCAAACGACAACTCCGCAAACGAACAGGCAAATGGCAGCATCCTGACAAAATTAAAATCCCTGTCCTCCGATGCGGCAGCGACGCTCGATACGAGTTTCTGGAATGAAGCCTCCGATTTTATCGTACGTCTTCTCTCCCAGGCAGCACAATTCACTCCCGTTTCCCTGTTGATTGATGATCTGCAGCACTGCAATATCGCCGTCTATCGTCTTCTCGATCGCCTGAACATTCTCGTTGAACATCTGCCGATTCTGTCGTTGGTCACCTATGATCCCTACGAACTGTCGGCATCCGCAGAAAGTTCCAAAATAGGGTCAATGCCCTGTTTTCACAATTTGTTTGCAAATCAAATCCAGTTGGATCCACTGCCTCAGCAAACGTTGGTCCAAATGCTCAAATCCTGCTGGCGTATCGACGATACACTCAGTCAGCGCATTGCCAGTGCCTCGTTTGGCAACCCATACTACGCCACAGCGCTCGTTCAGCACTTGAATCAGGCATCCAGACTCCAAATAACGCATCACTCACTGTTTGGCCTCTCCCCCAAAGAT
Organism: Pseudomonadota bacterium; assembly: GCA_017441205.1. Classification (GTDB taxonomy): domain Bacteria; phylum Myxococcota_A; class Bradymonadia; order UBA4248; family UBA4248; genus UBA4248. The sequence continues at coordinate 7,217 of JAFRYG010000059.1, read as the reverse complement.
ACCGCACCACTGGGCGTTCCGAGAGTCATCGCAAAGTTTTTCCAGACAACGCTCGACGAAATTGCCCTCGAAATGGGAATCGAGTCCGAGTTTTACCGCGAAATCCTCATTCGCATTGCTGCTTTCGGCTCCCAGATGACCATGCCGGAACTCCAGGCTTTCTGGAAAATTGACAACGACGAAGCTCTCGCCGACTGCTGGCGCGAAGCCATTGCTGCATGGTGTGAACGACGCATGCTCATCCTCTCTCAGCCGGATGCTCTGCAAAACAATGCCGTCAGCACCATCACATTCACCGAGCCCTGGCATGCCGATATCATCATGGCAAGCCTTCCCTCCCGGCGAGCAAGAGCACTCAAAGCACAGGCTGCCATGGCACTCATCGAATGCTATGAAAAACCTGATTTCAAACAATCATGGCGCATCGCACAGCTCTGGCTCGAAGCCAGGGATATCATTTCCTATCTGCAAAGCTGCCAGCAAAGCGCAAACAGTGCTTTCGATGCGGCAAATCTTAAATTTGCATTTGCCAGATGCAACAATCTGGCGGAATTTTTCGACGAAATTATTAAAATTCAGGATCTGAACAACGAGTATTTCAAAGCCATCGAATGGAGCAATGCGCTCATTCTGGGGGCAGAACTGGCCATTAGCCTCGATAATCAAACCGCCTTCGAAAAATATTGCAGCAGACTCAGTCAATGGAATGAAACTTCCGGCCAGGCAGTATGGCTGGCGCATATCCAGCGTCTGAATGCCAAATACCTCCTTCGAAAAAATAACCTCCAGCGGGCACTCGAAACCGCTGCAGCGGCAAAAGAGAGCTTTGAACACTGCAATGACAGCATCGAAGCCGCACGAACACTCATCATCCAGGCTGACTGCATGCTGCTTATGGATAATTCCGAAAATGCCAGGCAATTGATTCGGACAGCGATGGAAACATTTGCGCAAAATGATCTCCCCGTCGATTCCGCAAATGCTGAATTCAGGATCGCAAGACTTGAATGGTTTTCGGGACAGACTTCACAGGCGCGGGCATCGCTCCAAAGAATTGTCGGGATCTTCGAAGAAAATCAGGCCATCATTGAAAATAATTCAGCCCGTTTTTTGCTCGAAATGATCGACTTTTTGGATTCACCAAATCCGAATTCGCTCGAAACGCTCCAGCATTTATCCCTGATGATTGCCGAACAGGGAGACGAAAAAGCCTCTTCACACACATATTCAGCGCTTCTCATTGCTGCAATTCTCGAATCAGACTGGCAGATCATCCATACGATCCTGAATATCGTCCCCTCCAAAACGGCCGATGGTGCACTTTTGGCCGGAACCCAGGCATGCGCACGTTCCATCGAAATGACACTCAACGGCAATCATTTTGATGCCGACAACGAGATCACGACTGCCATTGCCTGCTTCGGTCCGCAAAACAGGAGGGCCAGGGCCTGGTGCCACACACTTCTCGGGGCCCACGCTGCCATCACAAAACAGCTCAAACCGGGATTCCAGGCTTTCGACAGAGCCAGAAATGATTTTCAGTTGCTGAATGACAGAATCGGTATTGCATCCGTCATCCTTGGACAAGCAGCCCTTGCCTGCGCCTGCGGTCAGTTCGATGATGCATTTTCCATCTCGCTGGATGCCCTCCATGCTGCCAATGAAGCTGAATTGCCCATTCATTCGACACTCGCCATGGCAATTGCAGCCAGTTCCTGCCTCCAGACGGGAAATTTCGACAAATTCGAACTTTGTTCCACAAATCTGCCCTGCACCTTGCCGAATTTCTTCAAAGAAAACTGGATCTCCACTATGAATTCAGTGCTCAGAGTCAGTACCGAACTGCGGGTTCCGCAGCAATTTACCGGAAAAATTCAGCAAATTCTCGACGACCTGCCCGTCAGTCAGTCCGCAGCCCCCTCACTTTCGATGCCATCAGTCGAACTGTTTATATAATTGCCGCAAGGCCATACCAAAGGAGTCCATTATGCCGGACAAACCCTCCATCCCCAAAAGCTTCAATCTCAGACAATTTTTCGGCGACTACTTTGATATCATCCGTCGTACAGGCAGCGATCGCGCCGAAGAACTCGTTGAACTCGTCGAAGAACGGAGAAGCATGCAGCGATGTGACATCTGCGGAATGCCGATGAAGGAACCTGCCAAATCCCCCAAACCATTTATCGGCGCATATCTTTGCGACACCTGCCGTCGCCAGCTTCAGCAGAGATAGTCATGATGCTTTCAACTGAAGAACGATTGCAGGCCAGACAATTCAATCTCCGGGCCCGGCAGATTTTCTGGCGAGGCATCTTGCCCGATACGCATCCCATATGGCACCTCGATGAAGATGCTGTCGTGGACTGGGTTTGTGACTATCAATCTAAAAACAGGCTTCGCTGCGACGGCAAATTTGGCCCCTCCACCCTGATAACCTTCATGGCCAATGCACGCGGCGGTATCGGTGGATTCATCGTCGATGGCCAGGAAATCGATATTCCGGGCGCCCGCGTGGCCAGGATGTTCACTCAGTCCGCAGAAATAAAGGTGCAGCCGGATCTGTGCTGCCTGCTTTCAATTCCGGAACTCGATTATGTGACGCGGGACAGGTTTAACGGAAAAGCCTCAGTTCGCGCACATTTCAGCATTGACAGCTCGAACGGACCGGATGGCGAAAGTCTCATCATCCAGTGGGCCGATCCGCTCAGGGAAGTTCCCTTTTCCCCTGCATTCGAAACCGTGGACTACCCCCGAAAACGACAATGTGTCGGCATTGAAATCGAGAATGTGCTCCTCCTGTACCAGCTCGATTCTGACGAAAGAAGATGGCTGCGAAGACGACCTGTCATCAAGGCAATGATAGCAAACAAACTCATCAATCAGCCCGCAATCTACGATGCTCAGATCAAAGCATTGAATCATGTTCTGAAAGTTCTTGAGGAATTCGCCGGCATTCCCAGGGTATTCCCGAATCTGGACGGACAGTATCGAACTGAATTGCTGGATACCATCGATGATTACAGAGGATGCCTCGCAAAATTCAATTATTTCCAGATGAACAACGAACCCGGCGCAGGCCTGGTTCCTCATCTTACGACGCTGTTTGGCCCTCTGGATTCCCAGTCTTCCGACGCTGAAAGCACCGCATCTGAGGATTCGGCAAAAGCCGATGTACTGCCGGATATGTCGCGCTTTGAGTCCCAAAGACAGGAACTCTCTGACCATCCGGAACCAACATCATCTTTCCTGCCGGATTACGAAGACGGCCCCAGATTCAGTCTGGCCAACGCCATTGCTGCAGCATACGGTTCAGGAAAAGCAGCCCGCGCAGGCAGAATTGCCGATAAATGCCAGAAATTCGACCGCGACTGAGCCATAGGGCTGACATTCGCCAGCCAGTACACAACAAAAAAAGGCAGATGCGATGCATCTGCCTTATGAATAGCGGGAATAGGATTCGAACCTATGACCTTCGGGTTATGAGCCCGACGAGCTACCGGACTGCTCCATCCCGCATCAAAAAAACGGTATTAAATAAAGAAATAGCGGGAATAGGATTCGAACCTATGACCTTCGGGTTATGAGCCCGACGAGCTACCGGACTGCTCCATCCCGCATCAAAATGAACGCCTTGCGGCGAACGGCGCGCCTTATACGCTTGCCGCATTCAAAAGTCAAGCATTTTATTTTTTTTTATTCAACTGGAACAATTCAAGCCGTTCCCTCAATACTTCATGATGAATCGTTCGCGCCACAGGCAATCGGCGAGCGTATTGAGCCTTTGGGCGAAATAGCGCGCCGGCGAAGGCGTATTGAGCCTTTGGGCGAAATAGCCGAAGCCCCCAAAACCATCACACTCTCCCTTGCAAAATCAGCAAGAATAAGAATCTAAAATAAAATTTTAGTTTCAGGTTACTTTTTTTCCCAAAAGGGCTATAAATTCTCCCGGGCTTTTTTAACTGTTCCCAATTTCATAATCAGGAGTTACCCTATGAGGAACAAAATACTGTGCATTTTAGCAGTCACGTGCTGTGCTGCCATCACTTCAGCCTGTGACAGCGGCCAAAAACAACTTCCTGCAGAACTGGTCATGACTCAGCATGCCATGCTCAATGGTACCAAAGATACCTCTGCAGCCCACAAAGCCGTCGTCGGCATTTACCAGAAAGACGGAAACTATTCCTGCGGCGATGATATGCTCTTCTGCACCGGTACGCTCATCCATCCACAGTGGGTACTGACTGCAGCGCACTGCGTTACGGAAACCAAATCATCCTATTACTATGGAAGCACAGTAACGCCCAACCCCTGCAATAAATATATCAAAATCGGCATCGGCAATACCGAGGCCGAAATTCAAAAGAATCTCTACGACATCGCTGGTGCGAACTACATTTTCTATCATGAAAATTACGGCGATCGTAACCTCGATTCCAATTATGGCACAATCGACAGTGATATCGCCCTGATCAAGCTCAAGAATCCTGTCCCGGAATCCGTTGCCAAACCCATTTTGCCGCATCCCAACTGGCTCAAGATTTCCTCGAAGGATTTGGAAACCGATATGGAATTTTCGGGCTTCGGCTTCGATGAAAAAGGCGGTTCCGGCACAAAGCTTAAATTCACCGGCGCCATTTCGAATTACTGCGGTCCGGCCAACGGCAGTTCAGACAGTACGACCGGATGCAAGCAAAGCGCCGTCACCGTCACCGGATGCCATCCGTCCCCCGACTACTGCAGCTACTACGGATATCAGTATGGCCAAAAGGAATACGTCCTCATGCCCTACGGAAGTATCTACTACAAACAGAAAACCGGCGGCCCCTGCCAGGGTGACTCCGGCGGTCCCGCATTCTATACCATGGGCAATACGGAATACGTCTCTGGTATCACGAGCTATGGTGACTCGATTTGCCAGGTCTACGGCATTTCCACTGCAGTGCAGGATTACTACGACTGGATCATCGAAAAAGCCCCGGAAGTCGCAAAACAATACAAGGAAGTCTGCGGCAACGGCATCGATGATGATGGCAACGGTCTGACGGATGGTGCAGACACCGCATGCACGCCGGTCTGCGGCGACGGCTACATCAACGGAACCGAAGAATGCGACGGCAGCCTGTTCTTCGCTAACGAAACTGCATGCAGCGCATGGGACAGCGCCTATATCGAAGGCAATGTCTCGTGCGGAAGTGACTGCAAAATCAATTATGACGCATGTGTCAAGGCTCCTGTCTGCGGCGATGGCATTCTCAACGGAACAGAAGAATGCGACGGCACCCAGTTCCTCGCCAACGAAAACGCATGCAGTGCATGGGACAGCGTCTATGCATCCGGAATCGTTTCGTGCAGCGAGGATTGCACAGTCAATTTCGCTGCTTGCCAGTACCCGAAAGAAGTCTGCGATGACAACATCGATAACGACAAGGATTCACTGACCGACTGCGATGATCCCGACTGCGCCAGCGACAGCGCATGCGCTCCCGCCACACCGGAAATCTGCAACAACGGTATAGATGATGACGGCGACGGCGACGCAGACTGCGACGATGAGGATTGCCTCGATATCTGTACGCAGGAAGTATGCGGAAACGGTGTCATTGACAAAGATGAGGAATGCGACGGCCAGACCTTCCTGCTCAATGAAACTTCATGCCATGAATGGGTTTCTGTCTATATTTCGGGACAGGTTCACTGCAATAGTGACTGCACCGTCAACTACGATGCATGTTCGACCATCCCGGCTGAAATATGTGATGATCACATCGATAATAACGGAAATGACCTCATCGATTGTGATGATCCCGACTGCTACCAGATGTCCGTCTGCCAGAAATCCGAAGATCAGACCGCTCCCGGCGACGGCAATCCCGGTCATTCTGCCGCTACCATCGCTGTCGAAATCTGCGACAACAACACCGATGATGACAACAACGGCCTGAAGGACTGCATGGATCCGGCATGCTACAAATCCTCCATCTGCAAACTCGGAAATGTCTACGAAATCTGCGATGATCACATCGACAACGATCTTAACGGACTCATCGACTGCGCAGATCCCGCATGCATTTATTCCGCACTTTGCGTCACACTCGGCGCAGAAATCTGCGGCAACAACATCGACGATGACAAAAATGGTATGATCGACTGTGAAGATCCGGCATGTTTCACAGTACCTGCCTGCGGCAAAAAGACCGAAATCTGCGGCAACAATATCGACGATGACAAAAATGGTAAGATCGATTGCAAGGATCCTGTCTGCGCAACACACGCTTCATGCAGCAAAAACACCGACGCCGAAAATTGCAGCAACGCGCTCGATGATGACGGCGACGGCGCCATCGATTGCAATGATGCCGACTGCAGGGATGATGCCGCATGCGCAAAAGACGAACAAAACTTCTGTCCAGACGGAACGGATGACAATGGAGATGGCGCCATCGACTGCAAGGATGTTTCCTGTGCTAAAGCCCCGGAATGCCTCGCCCAGGAAATCAGCTGCCAGGCCAATCCACTCCTGCCGTCACAAGGTTCACTCGCCGCGCTCCTGCTCGGTCTGCTCGGCTGCGGTGCTCTGATTCGACGCAGAAAAGAAAATTAAACCACAGCACTAAAACCCATTCTCAGCAAAACCCATCGCATCGCGATGGGTTTTGTCGTTTGGTGCACGCAAAATCCACAGCTCCGTTTTGTATCAGAAATCACTGGTTTAACACCCAAAAGTGTCGTATTGTTGCGGTTGTGGACATCATAAAAGAGAGTATGTGTTTGTAAAAGACCGGTTTACTGGCAGAGTGTCTGTCACTCCGGCAATACGCGCATTCTGAATAATACCCACTCACGAACGGAGAAAACGATGAGAAAACAAAATCTGTACCTGTTCTCTTTGGTATTGGCTGCGTCCGTATGGACGATTTCGTGTTCTGATGCCACATCGGCTCAGCAAGATGCGGATATTGACGAAGAATGCTCCGAGCAGAATCCATGCGAAGATCCCAACATGGAATGCAATGATGAAGGAAAATGCGTCGATAAAACTGACACCCCAGAATGCTCCGAGCAGAAGCCATGCGAAGATTCAAGCAAGGAATGCAGTGCTGATGGAAAATGCGTCGATAAAACTGACACCCCAGAATGCTCCGAGCAGAAGCCATGCGAAGATTCAAGCAAGGAATGCAGCGCAGAAGGAAAATGCGTCGATAAAAATACCGAACCTG
>JAFRYG010000058.1 GCA_017441205.1 Pseudomonadota bacterium | reverse complement strand
GTCACCGCAGCATTTTTTGATTTGCTCGTCGGTTGGACCGACCTGAATGGGGCCGTATTTTTCGGTGGATTCGTTGATGCAGATGTTATCCTGCTTGTAGATCTTTACGCAGTTGTCGTACCCATCGGAACCCTCATCGCCGCAGCACTCTTTGATTTGTTCGTCGCTGGGCTGAAGTGGTCCGTATTTGGTCGTGGCTTCATTCGGGCAGATGTTGTTTTCCTTATATTCTGCAGCACACTTGGCAAAATCCTTGTTGGATTTGTCCCCACAGCATTCGGTAATTTCCTCGTCGGTTGGGCCGACCTGGATGGGGCCGTATTTGATCGTGGCTTCATTCGGGCAGATGCTGGTATCTTTATAGGCGTCTGCACACTGGGCAAAATTCTTGTCAGATTTGTCCCCACAGCATTCGGCAATTTCCTCGTCGCTGGGAACGAGAGGACCGTATTTCGTCGTGGGCTCTTCCTGAGTAGCGCAGGTTTTGGTCTTATTGTAATTCTCCACGCATTTGTCGTATCCGTCAGAACCTTTGTCACCACAGCATTTGGCGATTTCATCTTCGGTAGGATCGGGTTCCAGAGGACCGTATTTTGTCGTTTCGATGGGGCCGTATTTCTCTGTGGAATGGTTGGCGCAGACGTTGTCTTTTTTATAGGCTTCAATACATTCTTTGTATCCGAGAGAATCCTTCTCCCCGCAGCATTTGGCGAGGTCTTCATCCGTCGGGCCGACTTGAATGGGACCGTATTTGGTCGTACTGTCATCATTATCCCAAGAATCTTCCTCGCAACCCATGATCGCAAAACCGGTAAGTGCCGTAATACCGCCAGCGATTAAGCCAAACAATGATTTGATTTTCATGATTCAATCTCCCTTTTCAATCATCCCTAATGAGGATGTGCCTAAAAAACAGTACATTTGGTTTATACACAATACAACCTGTCTATTTTCAGTCTATGCTAAATGCAAAGTTATTTCAAGGCTGCCCGCAATAAATACAGGAAAAAAAACAGTTTTTCTACGTTATCAAATGGTTGAACCCCATGTTTAAATTCCGGAGTTCAAAAATTAAGGCTTACACTTATCCAACGGGGGAAACTGATCCAAAAAAAGTCCGCCATCCTGAGTTATCAGAATGACGGGCCTTTGTTCATATCAGTTCGGGAGAGGAATTATTCTTCCGGCGGCGAAGGCATGCCATAATCGGCCTGGGGCGGTGGCTCAACAGAGCAGCTGTTGACTTCCTTGTATTTGTCAATGCATGCGTCGAACTCTTCCTGTGGCGTGCTCATGTTGGCCGGACATGCTTTGTACATATCCTTCACGCATTCCTTGTATTTGTCAGAATTGACATCCGAGCCGCAGCAGGCTTCGGCATCACTGGGATCGAGGACTGGCGGCATGCCGTAATCGGTCTGGGGCGGCGGCTCAACAGAGCAGCTGTTGACATCCTTGTATTTGTCGATGCACGCGTCGAACTCTTCCTGCGGTGTGCTCATGTTGGCCGGACATGCTTTGTACATTTTGTCCACGCATTCCTTGTATTTGCTGGAATTAACATCCGAACCGCAGCAGGCTTCGGCATCGCTGGGATCGAGGACTGGCGGCATACCGTATATCGGGGGTTCGATTCCACCGCATTTGTTAACTTCCTTGTATTTTGCGATGCATTTGTCGTAATCATCCGCATTGCCGCATGCCTCGGTTATTTTATAAAAACAATCCTTATATTCTGAAGAACCGTCTTCGGGACCGCAGCATTCCAGAATATCCTGCGGGTTGACATCCTGTACGCCGTATTCCGGGACGGCGATTACAACGCATTTGTTGACTTCCCTATAGTTGGCGATGCATTTGTCGAAAGATTCCTGCGGTGTATTCATGTCGGCAGGACATGCATCGTACATTTCTTTGATGCATGCAATGTATTCTTTGGAATCATCATTGGGACCACAGCATGCTTCAGCATCGCTGGGATCGATGACGGGCGGCATGCCGTAATCGGTCTGGGGCGGCGGCTCAACAGAGCAGCTGTTGACTTCCTTATAATTGTCGATACATGCATTGAACTCTTTCTGGGATACCTGCGGACATGCATCGTACATTTTGCCCACGCATTCCTGATATTTCTTGGAATTAACATCAGAACCGCAGCATGCTTTTGCATCGTTGGGATCGATTTCCGGAAGGGGCATGCCGTACTCTGGGGCGATGATATCTCCACAGTGATTGAGTTTTTTGTACTCATCAATGCAGGCATCCAGTTCTTCCTGCGTTTCTGCCGGACAGGCATCGACCATTTTGTTCACACAGTCTTTGTATGTCTTGGATGTATAATTCGTGCCACAGCAGGCATCCGCATCATTGGGATTGATATAGGGCGGCATGCCGTAATCGGTCTGGGGCGGCGGCTCGACAGAGCAGCTGTTGACTTCCTTATAATTGTCGATACATGCATCGAACTTTTTCTGGGATGAGCCCATGTCGGCCGGACAGGCTTTATACATTTTCTGGATGCATGCATCGTAGCCTTTGGATTTGGTATCGGAACCACAGCATGCAGCGGCATCATTGGGATCGAGAACCGGCGGCATTCCATAAACAGGGGGAATGACCGGCTCGGGTTCATGGTAAGAGTAAAAAGAACAAACGCCGTTTCTCTGATAATTGGTAACACAGGCGTTATAGGAGGCTGATTGTTTGTCTGTACCGCAGCATCTCTCAAGATCTCCCTGAGAAATCTTAACCACTGGTTTGCTTGACGTATCTTCGGAACAGCCAGATATCAGAGAACCCAGGCCGGTAATTGCTGCAATTCCACCAATAGCATAGCCAAGAATTGATTTTATTTTCATTTTAACGCTCCATCAGACAGAAAAACATCATTACTATATTCTTTTTGCCCTGTGATTGCAAATGCTGCAGATGTGATTTCAGGGTTGCAGCGTTTGGTTTTGGCATGAAGCATTTAAACTCCCGGAAATCATTTCGCCTTGTTGTCTTCGGTATCCAGGTTTGACTGTTCATTCGTCAGATAAAATCGGCTGATTGTATATGGCATCTTTTGTTTTGGAGCGGGGGGCCGAGATTCGCACCGTCGTCCGACCACCGAATCCAAACATCTCGCGTTTTGGGGTGCCTACTGTTTGTTGCCTTTTTCGTCGCGATCATTCAGGTTGATTTTGTATTTTTTTGCTCTGCGTTTGAAGTAGCGCGTGTAGTGCCAGCGAGAATCCTGAACTGCCCAGTTCAGTGAATCCTGTTCGAGGTGACCGATTTTTTTGAGGATAAGCTGGGCATTGATGCTGAGAGGGTAGGAACCGTCGATGGCATCCAGCAAAACGGGAATATCCTTCTGTTCCAGGTTGGTGACTTTGAATCCGGAGGCCTGGAAACCTGCGATGAGCCATTGCTGCCGTGATTTGTTGCCCTGCTTTTCGATCCAAGTGCTGATTTTTTCCATGCATGCGGCATTGAGACCGCCGTCGTGACAGAAGTTTCTGTTGGTGACGACATTGAATGCTCTGAGCAGCGGTCCGGTCGTTTTGCCTGATGAAGACGCGGATTGGAGGGCTTCATGAAGCGGCCGCATATGTTCGGCATTGGGGTGATGAATGATATAGGATGTAATGGCCTGCAGGGCTTCGGGCGGCATATCGCTGCGTTGACCGGCACTCAGGGCGTGGAGCTCTTCGTTGAATGTCTGGCGCGTCTCGGCAGATTCGATGCTTCCGAGGGATTGAATAATGGCGAGTCTGACGGATTGATCTGTCTCTTTTTGGAGCTGAGCCGAGAGCGCTTTGGCGGCATTGGCATCCATGGATTGAGCCGCGATTGCGGCAGCAGCTCTGACATGGGGATTTTCATCCTGGAGGAATTTCAGGATTTTTGAACCATATTCCACGGCTGCTCCCATCAGTGCAAGACGCTGGAGTGCAGCGGCCTTATGATCGGCGTCCGATTTTTTGGAAGAGAGCGTTTTGAGATGGTTTTGGATGCATTTATCCCGTTTGGGAAGCGGATCTTCCTGCCACTCATGGATGATGGATTTATCGATGCAGCCGGCACAGATATCTTCGTTGGAGCAGTAAATGCGGATGTGAAAATGATCATTGTGAGCGGCCTGAGCCTGTACGGTCTCTTCGAATCTTTTGAGGAGGTCTTCGGATGCGCCGCGCCGGATGAGTTCCTTATGCACAGCGGTCCGGATGTATTTGGCCAGAAAAATGAACTGAAGGTGAATTTTGGGGTGGGTGAGCAGGGTTTCGATGAGTGTCGTATTTTTTTCGAGATCGAAGGTGAGTGTTCCCTGTTTGGTAAATGCTTTGAGACCTCTGGTGATTTTGTAGAGATTCTGCGGATGGGCGAATTTTCCCTTTTCATCGGTATAGTAGAAGGCAATATCTGCATCGCGTCCTGAATTGTGGCTGACGGAATAGGGAATGTCACCGCCTTCCCGGGCCCCCATATTGCCGAGATACATGATGGTATGGGGGTATTTTTTTTGCATTGCTCTGGCTGTATCGGTCAGAATGGCAATGAGATTGTGCGTTCCGTATGTGATGCCTCTTTCGTACTGGACTGGCAGCTGCCGCAGTATTGTGCTCGGGGCAGGAAGAGACTGTCCGTTGATGAGATAGCCATCGCGGGTGTCACCAATCGAAAAGGCAAGATTGCTTTCGTTTGGTGTAATAAAGAATGTGCGCTTCAGTTTGGGGGCCGGATGGCGATTGGTTTGAAGAAATGTGCGTATTCTCAGCTGTTCCTCGACCTGTGGGGTGATATATGTCGGACGTTGCTTTAATTGAATTTTATGCTGAGGGGTGCTATTATGGTTAACCTCTGTTGTGGTGATCTCTTCGGGGTGAGCCGCAGTACAGCAGGGAAGCACGCAGAAAATGGCTGCAAGAGAGGTTTGGATGATAAAGCGTTGAAACAGATGCGGAATCATAAATACCTTGGCGTTAGTCCGTTGCTTCTGACAAAGTATACTGAACTTGACTTGGGGCAAATTTTTGATTTTAGGGAGTGTTGTTGTGAAAAAGACTCTAGGGATGCTATTGGCGCTGGTCGTGTTTCTGACATTTGGCAGCTTTGTAATGCAGCATGAAGCACAGGCTGAGGAAGTCCAGTTCGAATTGTTGGGCAAAGTAGGCGGAACTTCGAGCACTTTTGACAAAGCCTCTTTGGGTGATCCGATTTTTGACGTGTCAGGCGGTCTCGATTTTTCTGTATTGTTCCGTTTTCCGGTCGGGGTAGGAATCGGTTTGAATCTGAACTGGACGATGGCAACGCAGCGGCTTGAGCGAACAAAACTTACTTATGCACTTGAAGCCAAAAAACGCGAAGTTGTGACGCAGTATCCGTCAATTGGTTTGGCACTGCGTTACCAGGCTGGTGATATTTTTGATCTCGGTCTGTGGATGAATTACGGTTTCGGTTCGGTCGATATTGACTACAACAATATGAATGGAGCTGTTGCGTCTGCATTTGGACTGAAAAATGCCAATCTGTCCTGGGATCTTCAGACCTTTGAACTCGGAATCATGGGGGCATTTGCCTACAGAATTGAAAAGATCAACCTGGATGTGATGTTTGGTCTTCAGGCTTATATTGATTTCAGCAGAATGCTTGCGGATGACAGCACACTTGAGAATGCCCGCGATATTCATGGACGCGCCCTGGACGAAAACTCGATCTATGCCGGAGGCTTTGCCGTCGTGTTTGGTGCACGCTATGATTTGATATTCGGCAATAAGAGCAAGAAAAAGAAACGCAAATAATTGGATTGCATATCCGTTATGGCCGGACATGCCGATGATGAGCCCCGCGTTTGCGGGGCTTTTTTTATGACCAAAACCAGATGTTGGGGAGGCGTATTGGCGCAGCCAATAGCGTCCCCATGCCCGGGCGTATTGGCCTGCGGCCAATAGCCGGGCCAGACAGCATAAAAAAATCGGCAGGGAGAATCTGACATTCATAAAAGAACGTCAGAAAACCCAACAAAAGTGCCTATTGAGATTATTTATGTTATATTTAATGATGAGTATGTTTTTTTTATGTGCAGAGGTAATCTTTATGAAGCATAATCAGATACTAATAATGTGTGTGGCACTTGCCGCTCTTTATGGGTGCAGTTCGAACTGCAAGGATCGTGGGGAATGTGAATGTATTTCGCGTTACGACTGCAGTGAGACGGAGATATGTGTCTCGGGGGAATGCGTGGACAATACGCAGGAGCTGTGGATTGTTCCGGAAAGAAAATTTGGAGAAACATGTATTTCGCACCGGGAGTGTATCGATGGGATATGTTTGCCGGTAGGACCGGATAATGGCGGTGTTTGCACGACTTCCTGCATGGGGCATGAAGATTGTGCGGATGGCTGGCAGTGCCGGGAATGGACGGGTTCGGACTATTTTGAGTCTCTGCACGTTTGTGTACAAAATACGGCATCCAAACTTTGCATGACATGTGCTGTGGATGGTCATTGCAATGCGGTGGGGGATTTGTGCATCGAATTGGAAGAAGGCAGGGTTTGTGCGCAGGACTGCAGCATCGATACTTGTCCTGTGGGGTATACCTGTGAGGCGTATGTGCGCAATGGTGCAACCTATGCGCAGTGTCTGCCATTGGATGGAACGTGTGAGTGCGGTGCAGGCAAGGAAGGAATGGGGCGCGCATGTACAAATGACAATGAGTATGGTGTTTGTGCGGGATGGTCTTATTGTCAGCAGAAGAATGGCGAATATGCCTGGAGCGAATGTGATGCAAAGGTTCCGGAAAAGGAGAGCTGCAACGGGATAGATGATGACTGTGACGGATTGATTGACGGTTTTGATCCGGGATTGACGTATGATGAACTGGGCGAAGAAGGTTCGCTGTATCCCATTTGTTATCTGGGAGGATGTGTCGGCCGCTGGCAGTGTCGCGAGGGGGATGCCGGACAATACAGTTGGGTGTGTGATGCAGGGGATCCCGAAAAGGAGATCTGCAATGGAGTGGATGACAACTGCAACAGCGTTGTGGATGAGATATTTGTGAATGCAGACGGACTGTATGTCAATGCTGATCACTGCGGTTCCTGCGGGGCATCGTGTTCGGTGATTTTGTCAGATTTGCTTCATGATCCCGATGGCAATGTAGTTCCTGGTGCCGTGGATTGTGAGGTTCGTGATGGTGCTGCAGTCTGTGTGCCGAAGCAGTGTGCCGATGGATACTATCCCTATCCTCATGAGGCGCCGGTTTCTTGTATTAAGCTGGAGAGTCCGTCATGTCAGGTTTGCGGCGCGGACAGTGATTGTCATGTGTATTCCGACCGATGCATGGAACTGGATGGTGATTTTGGGACGCATTGCCTGCAGAGCTGTGATGAATTGTCTCCCTATTCCGGATGTACCGGCAGTGTCGGCGTACAAAGCTGCTGTCCGGATGGATTTTTATGCCAGATAATGGACGGGGAAAAGCTGTGCGTTCCCAAGGGAGAGAGCTGCAGCTGTGATGCACCCAAAGTAGGAATGGTGCGCAACTGCGTCGTTTCTTCGGGGACCGATGTCTGTCAGGGGCGTCAGACATGTGAAAAGCTCGAAGAAAATGTTTATGCCTGGAGCGATTGCAGTGCAGAGTCCCTGACTGTTGAAGTATGCGATGGCCAGGACAACAACTGCGATGGCCAGGTGGATGAGGATTTTCGCGATGCTCAGGGGCGTTATAATGCGGATGAACATTGCGGAAAATGCAATGAAGACTGTCCGAGTCACTGGAAGGCACCGGAACTTCATGCATCAGGTGCATGTCTGCTGGAAAATGATGATTATGTGTGCAAGTTTACGGGATGCAAACTCGAGCAGGTGCTTCTGGGCAAAATCTGTCGGGATGACAAGGACTGCCCGAAGGGCAATAAATGTGATCGACAGGTTTATTACTGTGTTCCGGAGAGCGGGGAACCTTCGCAGGTTTCGTGCAGTGCCGATGATGACTGCAAATCGCTGAGCAGTTCGCATCGTTGTGTGGATGGCGTCTGCAGCGTTAAGGTTCAGTATCACGATGTGAACGGAATTGCAGCGGATGGATGTGAATGCGGACAGGCTGTGGACGGTGGTGCTGATTCTCCTGAGATTTTTTCATCCTGGCCTGACGAAAACAGCACGTATGCCGATCGCGACTGTGACGGAATTGATGGAGCCATCGTATCATCCCTGTTTGTCAGTGCGCATTCCAAGTCGTCGAAAGGAACGATGGATGCGCCTTACCAGACGATAGGCGAGGCCATTGCTGCGTTTGATCCGGCCAAGCATACGGCCATACTTGTGGCGGCCGGTACATATCTCGAGCAGGTTGTTCTTAAAAATGGTGCCAAAGTTTATGGCGGATACAGCTCAGATTTCAGAACGCGCAATATTATTTTGAATCCGACCATGATTTCAGCACCTCCCCCGAGCGATGATACGAAGCCGGGATCGGTCTATGTCCCTGCCGGAAGCCGCAAGACGATTTTGAGCGGTTTTACGATCAATGGCTATGATGTTTCTGAAAGCATGGCAAAGACGGGTGATCATGGCCGCAATTCCTATGCTGTATATATTGAATCGGCGACATCCAATCTCATATTGGCGAACAATGCGATTGTTGCCGGTCATGCAGGGGATGGCGGTCGAGGGGCTTCCGGAGATTCCGGTTATGCCGGTGCCAGCGGTGAAAATGGCCAAAACAGTCGGGAATGCAGTGATACCATGTGCAATGGTCAGGTGACGAAAGGGGGCGCTGGCGGGAAGAATTCTTACTGCAATTCAGCGAATGGCCGGCAGGGAGCTACGGCCAAAGGCGGACAGGTGACGCAGGATTTCATGAATTCGGCATGGGATGGCGACGGTGGTGCAAACAATTCATATACACATGCGCATCCCGAGCATTATGCGTACTGCAAATATGACTGTACGTCCGGTGGCTATGCGAATGGCGATGATGGCAGGAATGGAACGAATGGCACTCATGGTATGGGCGGAATGGGATGTACTGTTCCATTTGGCCAGATATCGGGGAAAAACTGGGTGGGTTCATCTGGTGGTGCCGGTACGATGGGTGGTGCAGCACTTGGCGGCGGCGGCGGCGGTGCCGGTGGCAGTGCTGTGAATAAGAACGATTCAACCTGTACGGAAGGCAATTTGCTTGGCGATATCGGCGGCAGCGGCGGTGGCGGCGGAGCCGGTGGCTGTGGTGGTGCCGGCGGCGGCGCCGGTGGTGCCGGCGGCGGCGCATTTGGTGTTTGGATCGCATCTGCCGAGAGTATGCCTAATATTTATGCAAACCAGATTCGCCTTGGCATTGGTGGCAAGGGTGGAGAAGGCGGTGCCGGTGGTGCCGGAGGCAAAGGCGGTAAGGGCGGTATTGGTGGCAGATCCATTGCGCCTGCATG